>DASSQC010000341.1:0-2025 GCA_035702705.1 Burkholderiaceae bacterium
GTGCCCACGCCGATGTTGCTGACCACCTTGAGGCCCGGGGCCGCGTCGAGCACCGCGGCATCGATGCGGTCTGCCACGGTGGGGATCAGCGCCGTGGCGCCCGCCACCTGCGCGTGGAGCGCGGCAGGCGCGAGCGGCTCGTCGCCCTGGTTGCTGCGCAGCGCAAACTGCTGCGAGAGCGTGGTGATCTGGTCGTCGAAGACGGCGCGGGTCAGCGCGATGAGCGTGGTGTTCTGGGTCACTGGGCGGGCGTTCGCGGAGGGGTCGAGGTCGAAGCGGGCGTCGTGGCGGGCGTGGCAGCGCCAGCTAGCTGCGCTGCCGTCTTGGGCGTGCTGCCCGGGTGGAAGCCCACCACGGCCAGCATGACCAGGAAACCGGCCACATAGCCCAGCGCCACGTGCCAGCCGCCCTTGAGCCATGCACCCACGCTCCTGGCCTGGGGGTACATGTTGGACAGCGCCACGCCTGCGCTGGAGCCGAACCAGATCATGGAGCCGCCGAAGCCCACCGCAAAGGCGAGGAATCCCCAGTCATAGCCGCCTTGCTTGAGCGCCAGTTCCGTGAGCGGGATGTTGTCGAACACCGCGGACACGAAGCCCAGGCCGAAAGCCGTCTGCCAGGAGGCGGCCGGCAGCTTTTCCACCGGCATCATCGATGCACACAGCACCAGGCTCAGCAGGAAGATGGCGCCCTTGAAGGCCGCCGGGAGATCGCCCCAGGAGGGCATCCGTACCGGTGCGGCGAGCAGGATGGCGGCCCATACGGCCACACCCAGCCACGGGAAGCTGTCCGACTGTGCGGCAAAGCGTGTGTTGATCAGCACGTTCACGACGATGGCCGTCACGAGGATGAACACGACGATGCCCACGCGCGCCCAGTCGATCGGAGCATGCGCCACCTCGTCCTTGGCAATCGGCTGGAACGCGTGCTGCTGCCGCGCGGCGACGACACCGAAGATCGACAGCGCGACCGCCGAGCCCACGAAGCCCTCCAGCACCTCGAGCGGCGAGACGCCGGCAATCCACATCATGGTGGTGGTGGTGTCGCCCACCACGCTGCCCGCACCACCGGCATTCGACGCCGCAACGATGGCTGCCAAGTACCCCACATGCAGGCGCCGCTTGAACACCACGCCGGCCATGGTGCCGCCGATCAAGGCCGCGGCGATGTTGTCCAGAAAGGCCGAGAGCACGAACACCATGATCAGCAGCACGAAGCCGCCTTTCCAGTCATCGGGCAGAAAGCGCGGCAGCACCGCCGGGATCTCGGTCTTCTCGAAGTGGATCGACAGCATGGCAAAGCCCAGCAGCAGACCCAGCAGGTTGGCCAGCATCACCCACTCGTGCGTGAGGTGGCCGGCAAAGCCCGAGAACCCGGCACCCGCATGAAATGGCGAGAACGCGATCTTGTAGAGCGCAATCAGCACCGCGCCCGTCACGGCGACCTTCAGCGTGTGGTCATGGAAGAGGGCCACGCACAACAGCACCGCCGCAAACAGGAAGAACTCCACGGGCACAGGCCCGATGCTTGGGCCGGCAAAGCTGCCCGCCCAGGCCGCGGGCGCAAGCATCATCAGCCATGCAGCCAGCGCCCCGGTTGCGGGTGCGCGCCACCTGCGGGCCCATGGACGGTGCGGCTGCGGCTCGCCTCCTCGGGACCCGGCCTGAACGGGCCGCAAGTGATTCAGCATGAAGCGTCTCCCTGATGATCTCTCTGGTCGCGGCTGCAAGTGCGCCGCAGCTCTTGTGTGCCGTCAGGCCCGCAGCACCGCAGCAGTACGTGCATTGCGCCAGCGCATTCGCAGCGCGCAGTGGCATGCATGCCCCGGATTCCGTGCGGGCTGTCGGGGTTTTCGCCTAGAGGGCTTCGATACAATAGTCGGCCAATCCTGACAACTTTCCTACGCGGTCTGCACCGCGCAACGATCCCAAGAGCGCCCCATGACGCATGTAGTGACCGAAGCCTGCATCAAGTGCAAATACACCGACTGCGTGGATGTCTGCCCGGTGGACTGTTTTCGCGAGG
>DASSQC010000342.1:0-5816 GCA_035702705.1 Burkholderiaceae bacterium
GACAGCCACTACTGCAGCGTGACCAACTTCCTCAATCCGCTGCTGGAGGAGCTGGAGTTCTGGACGCTCCTGGAGCGTGGTCTGGCGAAGCTGGGCATTCACCGCCGCGCCGACCCCACAGCGCAGGCGCGCTGAACCCGATGAGCGCAGTCGGCCGGCCCCGGCCCCGGCCGCGCCTCGCGCAGCGGCGCAGGGTACCCACGCGCAGCGGCATCGACGATGATCCACCGGGCGCAGGGCTGGCCGGTCCTGCGCAATAAACCCTTCACGCGTCTGCGCTGGCAAGCGGCCTGCCGATGCGTGCATTCCAACCCGGACGGAGCGCCCCATGTCCGATCTCTCTGCCGTCTATGCCGAGCTGCATGCCCTCATGGCGCCCTACGCCGCGCGACTGGATGCCAAGCGCGATGACGAGACCGAGCTGTATGTGGATACGCATCACATCCAGAAGAACAAGAAGCCCCTGTTCTTCGGTGCCGTGCAGATCAAGAAGGCCTATGTGAGCTATCACCTGATGCCGCTGTACTGGCAGCCGGCACTGCTGGATGCGGTGTCCCCGGCGCTCAAGGCGCGCATGCAGGGCAAGTCCTGCTTCAACTTCAAGCAGAGCGATCCTGCCTTGTTCAAGGAGCTGGCGAAGCTCACGCGCAACTGCTATGCGAGCTACGTGGCGCAGGGCTTCGCGCCCGGGTGATGCCGGCTGCCTGCCGCGTCACTCGCCGCCTTTAGGGCGCTCGCGGCGACTCCGCCCCACGCGTCCAGCTCAGGGCCCAGGGCATCAGGGCAAATGCGCCCAGCATCAGCAGATACACGCTGCCAGACACCGGGTCTCGGCTGGCGATGTAGGCGGCAATCGACTGACCTTGGAGTACGGCAGCCAGCAGCAGCTCGGCAGTCACCAGCAGCGCCAGCGCGATCCCGCCTGCTGCCAGGCGCACTGTGGCTGCAGCGGGCAGCTGGAAGCGCCGCACGATGAAGCGGGCCGACAGAACAATCACGATGGCCATCACCGGCATCTCGATCAGCTCGGCCGTGCGCACGCCCAGATGCGGCACGAGGAAGGGCACGCGGACGCTGCCCAGCAAAAAGCCGGCGCCGAAGACGAGTGCGAAGTAGCGCAGAGCCGCTGCCAGGGTGTTGTGCATCAGGTCTTCCGGAGGGCTCATCGGGTCTGCTTCAACCAGTCCCGCGGCGCGATCCCCAAGCGCTGCGCAAACGCCCGCGACAGCGCAGAGGCGTTTGCATAGCCGAGGTCTGCGGCCACGGTCTTGACCGGGCGGCCGCTGCGCAGCCAGCTCTTGGCCAGCGTCAGGCGCCAGTCGGCGAGGTAGTCGCCCGGCGGCTGCCCCACCACGCTGCGAAAGCGCGCAGCAAATGCGCTGCGCGACATGCCGGCCGCCTCGGCCATGCGTTCGAGTGACCAGGCGGCGCCCGGCTGTTCGTGGACCGCGGTCAGGGCACGCGCCAGCTGCGGATCGGCCAGCCCGGCAATCAGGCCGGCATGCACATCGGGCTGGCCAGACTGAGGCGTTGCGGGCCGAGGCGCAGCGTTCGTCTCGGCGTCCGGAAAGTGGCTGCCTGGGCTGCGCGCGCTGGCGAGGCGCTGCGCGGCCGGGTCAAGCAGCCAGCGCAGGATCTGGATGAGCAGCACTTCAAACAGCCGGTCGGCCAGCACGCGCTGGCCGCAGCGCAGGCTTTCGGTCTCGGCAAAGAGCAGGGCAATCGTGTGTTCGATGCCCTGGACCTGCGCCAGGGGCAGGGCCACCAGCGGCGGCAGGGCGCGCACCAGCGGGTGCTGCTCGCCACCCTCGAAGTCCAGGGTGGCGCAGACCAGGTCCGAGCCGTCCTGCGGCGGATTGTGGAAGGTGTGATCCAGCGGCCGGGGGTAGAGCAGCAGGCTCGGTTCGGTCAGCTGCAGGCTGCCCAGACCGCTGGCCGCCCGGTGTTCCACGCGCATGTGTCCGCTGCGCAGCACATGCAGAAATGCCCGCCCGGGCTGGGCGGGCAGGTGGGTGCTGCCGCACAGCTGCCCCATGTGAAACAGATGCGCGCGGACCCGGAAGCGCTCGAACAGCGCCGAGAGCCGGTCCACGGTGAACACGGCATGTGCCCTTGCGGCGGGTTCAGCGGCTTGGGCACGCGGCTCAAGTTGTTCATGAGCGCCCATCGGGGCGCAAGCGCTGCTGCTGATGTGCTGGTCCACACGCTGCCTGGCTTGGATGGATGAATTGGTTCATAAGTTAGACGATATGAACCCTTTCGTCTTGTCGTCACCCTCAGAATGCCTTCCATCGAGCACGTCCAAGGTGCCCGATTCGGAAGACTCGCTGCAGCGAGCAGTGTCTTCACAAATTTCTGTCTATTCAGAAATTGAGCAAGTTCGTTCCGTTCCATCCTTCAGGAGGTTTTTTCATGTCCCGCATCAATCTCGATACCGCCCTCGTTCCTGCCGCCAGCCAGCCCATCCTGGGCCAGATTCAGGGCGCCTTCGGCGGCGTGCCCAACATGTTCAAGGCGGTCAGCAATTCGCCCGCCGCACTGCACAGCATGTGGGCGGCCTTCGGTGCCCTGGGCGGCGGCACGCTGGGTGCCAAGCTGGGCGAGCAGATCGCCGTGGCGATTGCCAACCGCAACGGCTGCGACTACTGCCTGGCGGCGCACACCGGGCTGGGCCGCAAGGCCGGCGCCACGGCCGAGGAAATGAGCGCCGCCCAGGCCGGCCAGGCCGCCGACGCGCGCACGGCGGCCGCGCTGCGCTTCGCGCTCAAGGTGGTCAGCGAACGCGGCGCCGTGAGCGAGGCCGATGTCGCCGCCGTACGCAGCGCGGGATTTGGCGACGAGCAGATCGTCGAGATCCTTGCCCACGTGGCCCTGAACCTGTTCACCAACTATGTGAATGTGGTGCTGGACACGCCAGTGGACTTTCCGCGTGTGGCGCTCAAGAAGGCCGCCTGATCGATCGCCGGCCGGAAGGCGCGGGCTTCGGCCCCCGCAAGGCTTCGCTGAGGCCCGGATCGACCATGCAAGAGTGAGTGTGGATGCGGCTCTCCAGGCCGAAATGCCTGAAGAGCCGCATGGATCAAGCGAGAAGCCTTGTGGGTTCAGCGCTGCAAGGCCGCCCGCGACCGCGGATTACCTGCCCACCACCCGATCGTCCCTCGCTCAGTTCACCCGGCTGACCGATTCCGCCAGGAAGCGCCCGAAGGGTTCGGGGGCCACGTAGCCCACCAGCTTGCGGCTCGTGTCGGCTTCGCCGCGCGGATGCACCAGCACCGCCGGCGGGCCGAACAGGCCGAAGCGCTTGAGCAGCGCGCGTTGGTCGGGCGTGTTGTCGGTCACGTCGATCTGGATCTTGGTGAAGCCCTGCATGGCGGCGCTGACGCCGGCGTCGGCAAAGGTGATGCTCTCCATCTCCTTGCAGCTGGTGCACCACTGCGCCCACACATCCACCAGCACCGGCTGGCCGCGCGCAGCCTGCAGCGCGGCCTCGTATTCACCCACGGTACGCACGACCTTGAAGCCATGACCCGCGCTGCGCGGCGCCGCCGCCTGTGCCGTGGCGCCTGGAGCCGGCGCTGCGGCTGCCGGGCTGCGCAGATGCGCCAGGGGCTGCAGCAGATCGCGGCCGCCGCTGGCCACGCCCACGGCCAGTACCGTGCCCAGGAGCACGCACAGCGCACCCACGCCCTTGCCCAGGCGGGCCAGGGCACCGGCTTGCGCCGGCAGCGGGTCGAGCACGCTGAGCCACACGCCGCACAGGATGAACAGGCTGGCCCAGAGCAGCATCTGCGTCCAGACCGGCAGCACGGGGTTGAGCATCCACAGCGCGGTGGCGATCAGCAGCACACCGAAGAAGCGCTTCACGTTTTCCATCCACAGGCCGGCGCGCGGCAGCAGGGCGCCTGCGCCGATGCCGATCGCGATCAGCGGCACGCCCATGCCCAGGGCCATGGCCAGCAGCATGGCGCCACCGAACACGGCATCGCGGGTCTGGGCGATGTAGACCAGGGTGCCGGCCAGGGGCGCGGTCACGCAGGGCCCGACGATCACCGCCGACAGCGCGCCCATCACGAACACGCCGGCAAAGCGGCCGCCCTGCTGCTTCTGGCTGATACCGTCGAGCCGGTCGCGCAGCGCCGCGGGCAGCTGCAGTTCATACAGGCCGAACATCGACAGGGCCAGCAGCGTGAGCAGGCCGGCAAAGGCCGCCAGCACCGGCGGCTTCTGCAGGAAAGCTGCCAGCCCCTCGCCCGCCAGACCCGCCGCCACGCCGATGCCCGTGTAGACCAGTGCCATGCCCAGCACATAGCTGGCGGCCAGTGCGGCGCCGCGCTGCTTGGTCACGGCCGTGCCCTGGCCGGTGATGATGGACGAGAGGATCGGCACCATCGGCAGCACGCAGGGCGTGAAGGTCAGCAGCAGGCCCAGGCCAAAGAACACCAGCATGCCCGTGAGCAGATTGCGCTCTGCAAACACGGCGGCAATCCGGCCCTGTTCATCGGCGGCTGCGGGCGCGGCGGTGTTCGGCCTGGCTGATGTCGCCGGGCCGGACTGCCCGACGCTCGCCGATGAAGCCGCCGCTGCACCTCCCGCATCCAGCCGCACCTCGCGCGTCATGGGCGGATAGCACAGGCCTGCGTCAGCACAGCCCTGGGCCGTGAGCGTCAGCGTGGCGCTGCGGGCCGCCTGCAGCGGCAGGCGGATCACCACGGCGTCGCGGTAGGTCTCGACCTCCTTCTGGAAGGTCTCGTCGAACTTGCGCTTGCCGGCGGGCAGGGGCTCGGGCGTGATCGGTGCGCCGCCCGCATCCGCAAAGGCGAAGCGCTCGCGGTACATGTAGTAGCCGGGCGCGATGTCAAAGCGCACCTGCACCGTGTTCGCATCCAGCACCTGCACGCTGTGCTTGAAGGCGATCTCGGGGTCGAGAAAGTCGTCGGCCGCGTGGGCCGCGCCCGCCAATAGCGCGAACAGGGCGAGCAGGGCGCGCAGCAGGGTCATCATCATGGGGAGTGCTCCTGGGGCAGGTCAGTGTGGAGTCAGAACCTGGACGCAATGCCGAACTGCATGACATTGGCGCGGAAGGGGTCCAGCCCGGGGCTGCCGTTGCCGCCCACGCGCCAGTTCGAGCGCTGCTCGTAGCGCTCGGCCTTCAGGTCGGCACTCCAGCTCTTGTCGAGCTGCACGCCCACCTTCAGCCCCACGGTCACTGCGCCGAAGGCAGACAGACGCTGGTCGGCCGAAGTGAAGCCCTGCAGGGTCTGCGCGTATTGCAGGGTGGCCAGGGCGTCCGGGCCATTGGGGCCGATGATCGGGTCGAAGTAGAAGTCCGCCGCGCTCTGCGAATACAGGCGCACATTGGGCGTGATGGTCCAGCGCCCCGCGGTCTGCACCCATTCGAGCGTGGCGGTGTGGCTCTGCACGCCGAAGCTGTCGCGGTAGCTGCGGTAGCTGGTACGCATGGTGGCGGCCACCTGCTCGAAGTAGTGGTTCCAGCGCGCCAGCAACACCACGCTGCGGCGGTTGCGCGGCCGGTTGTCGAAGACCTTGTAGGGGTCGGAGTAGTAGCCGTTGCCGCGGCTGTAGCTCAGGTTGACCTGCGCGATGTCCCTGGGCGTCAGCACCTGGGTCAGGCCGATCAGGCCTTCGGCCACCTTCTTGGATTCGTCGCGCACATTGCGCACGCCGCCGTTGGTGGGGTTGATGCGGTCGGTGTTGCCGCCCAGGCCGAAGGTCCACGTGCGGTTGTTGTCGTCGCTGGACAGACGCAGCTCGGTGGCCAGTGCGTCCGAGACATAGTCATGTTCGGCCGAATGCGC
>DASSQC010000343.1:0-2964 GCA_035702705.1 Burkholderiaceae bacterium
CGAATACTTTTGCTGCATCGCAATAGTATGTCGGATTATGAAAGCCCAGTTCACCTCATGCCAAGCTAGAGGATGAACTTCGAGTGAGCCCTCGGTCAGTCCTCGGTGCTTGCATCGGCCGACGCCTGACGGGTCCACACGCCATCGATCAGCAATTCGGAAGGCTGAAACGATGCCTTGTAGCTCATCTTTTCGCTGTGCTCGATCCAGTAGCCCAGATAGAGGTGCGCCAGACCGAGCTGGCGGCATTGTTCGATCTGCCACAGGATGTTGTAGGTCCCGTAGCTGGCTTGGGTGTCAGCCGGATCGAAGAACGTATAGACAGAGGACAGTCCGTCGTTGAGGACATCGATGATGGAGACCATCTTGAGCACGCCGGCCTCGTCCCGGAACTCGACCAGCCGGCTGTTGACTCGACTGGCGAGCAGGAACTGCGCGTATTGCTCATTGCTGTCGTGGTCCATTCCGCCGCCTGCATGACGTGCGGACTGGTAACGCTGGTACAGCGCGAAATGTTCGGCGGAGTAGCTCAGCGCGGCGACGAGGGCTGTCAGATTGGCATGGCGCTTCCATGCCCGACGCTGACTGCGTCTGGGCACAAACTCGTTGGCCAGCAGACGGATCGGGACGCAGCCTGAGCAGCCGTCGCAGTGAGGTCGATAGGTGAACAGGCCGCTGCGGCGAAAGCCCAGCCGCACGAGCTCGCTGTACACCTCGGCATTGATCAGGTGACTGGGGGTGACCACCTGGGACCGTGCGAGCTTGCCGGGCAGGTAGCTGCATTGGTAGGGCGCAGTCGCGTAGAACTGCAGCGTTGAAAACGGCAGTTCCTTCAGATGGCTCATGGGCGACAGACTCGCGCTGACATGGCTTGATCTTAGCGTCCGATGCTGCGCAGCAGATCAAGCTTGCGCAGTGCAGCCCAGTCAGGGCCCGCAGCCTCGGTCAGCAGTCTTACGCCATCCAGAAAGCGCTCGCGACGGATCGGCAAGGCGCCCAAGCTGGCCAGATGCCCGGTTTGCTGCTGGCAGTCGATCCACGGCATCTGTGTCATTCGGCATAGATGTACCAGAGCTGCTAGAGCAGTCTTCGAGGCATCGGACTCCCGTGTGAACATCGACTCTCCGAAGAACATGCGGCCGATCGCCACGCCATACAGACCACCGATGAGCTGCCCGCCGCGCCGAAGTTCAAGGCTGTGGGCGTACCCGGCGTGGTGCAGAGCGATATAAGCCGCCTGCATCTCCGGCAGGATCCAGGTACCGCTCGCGCCCTCTCGAGGCTCGGCGCAGGCGTGAATGACTTCTTCGAAGTTTTCATCCAGCGCGAGGCGGATGTTCGGGTCATCCTGAAATCGGCGAATACGCTTGCGCAGGCTGGCTCGCAACTTGAAGTCGTCCACTGCGAGCACCATTCGCGGGTCAGGACTCCACCATAGGATCGGTTCGCCCGCGCCGTACCACGGGAAGATGCCGCTTCGATAGGCCGCCAGCAGGCGTGAAGGTCGCAGGTCTGCCCCTGCAGCCACCAAGCCGTTGGGTTTTGACAGCGCACGTGCGACCGGAGGCAGCGGGTCGTCCGGGCCGAGCAGCGGAATCATGGCCGCAGATCGGGGTGGGCAGGCGCCAGTTCGCGTATTGCCGGTGCTTGCACGACGGCACTATGCGGCCCGACTCGCTGCCGGGCGCCACTTGGGTCGTCCAGATACCAGCGCAAGGTCATCGCCACCGTGCGAAAGGCCAGTGTTTCCCACGGAATTGCATTCACGTCGAATAGCGCTGCCTCAAGCGTCTCCGGTCCGGGTTCCAAGCGGTCGCCGTTCACCTCGGCCAGATAGAACATGTGCACCTGATTGACAAAAGGCACATCAACGACACTGAACAGAGGCCCCAGCGTGATGTCGATTCCAGCTTCTTCCTCGGTCTCTCTGGCGGCGCCTTCAGCCACTGATTCACCGCATTCCAGAAAGCCAGCCGGCAACGTCCAGTATCCGGAACGTGGTTCGATGGCGCGTTTGCACAGCAACACTTGGCCGTGCCTGATGGGCAGGGTACCGACCACGATGCGCGGATTTTCGTAGTGAATCGTGCCGCATTGATCACACACGACGCGAAGTCGGTTGTCTCCGTCGGGGACACGAAGTGACACCGGGTGAGCGCAGTTGGAGCAAAACTTCAAGGCGGCCTCGGCGGGGTGAAGTAGTCACTCCGATTCTATGTGGCCGGTGATGCGCTATACTCTCGTTTTCTCGTTAGGCGCGTAGCTCAGCTGGTTAGAGCACCACCTTGACATGGTGGGGGTCGTTGGTTCGAGTCCAATCGCGCCTACCAACGAATTGCAAGACCGGGAAAGGCACTCTGGTTATGACACCGCGAACTACGGAAGGTCTGAACTGAAGCCCTGTGGGCGAGTGCGTTTCCACGTGTTATCGAGACGAACGGGATGCGGCTTGGCCTCATCCCGTTTTTCATTTGCGAAATCAGAACATGCCCAACATCACGCTTCCCGATGGCTCAGTGAGGTCCTTTCCTGAGGCGGTATCCGTCGCACACGTGGCCGCATCGATTGGTGCCGGACTCGCCAAGGCTGCGCTGGCCGGAAAGGTCGATGGCAAGCTGGTGGACACCAGTCATGTGATTGCGCAGGACGCCAGTCTCGCCATCATCACTGACAAGGATGCCGAGGGTCTTGACATCATCCGCCACAGCACGGCCCACTTGCTGGCATACGCAGTCAAGGAGCTGTTTCCTGAGGCGCAGGTGACCATCGGCCCGGTCATTGAAAACGGCTTCTACTACGACTTCTCCTACAAGCGCCCCTTTACGCCCGAGGATCTGGCCGCCATCGAAAAGAAGATGGCGGAGCTAGCAAAGAAGGACGAACGGGTGGAGCGCAAGGTCGTGCCGCGTGACGAGGCAGTGGCCTATTTCAAGGGCCTGGGGGAGCACTACAAGGCGGAGATCA
>DASSQC010000344.1:0-5131 GCA_035702705.1 Burkholderiaceae bacterium
AGCGCTTGACCAGCGCCAGGGTCTCGTCGCCGAAGCTAGTCGGGCCGATCTTGTCCAGCGCAGGGAAGCGGACATGGCTGAAGAACACACTTGCAGCCAGCCAGCGGACGTAGGTTTCGGCCGGCATGGCCGGATCGGGCGTGGCACCGCCGACATCGATCGCCGAGAACGGGAGTCCGCTCATGCCGGCATTGAGCGCACCGCGCAGATGCTCGCGCAACTGATCCCAGTGTGAGCCCTGCGCTCTATGCCGGCTCCAGATCAGCGGATACCGCTGGCTGCCGATGCCGCCGATGTGCGCGCAGATCGTGGCGCGCTTGTCGATGCCTTCGCCCACGAACTTCTGCGTGGCTTCGAACACGCAGCGATTGCGCAGGAAGGGAATGGCAGTCTGAAGGCGTTCGCCGGTGTCACCGTTGTAGGCCTGAGCCTCACGCACCGAACCGTGAATGAAGCCTGTATCGATCACGCCCACGCCGTCCTTGAACAGGCTCTCGTGCTTTTCGCGCCAGAAGGTGTAGGCGTCCTGCTGCGTGAAGTCGAGCAGCGCAGCATCGCTGCCATCGGCCGCCTTGACCAGCACCGGATTGCCATCGGGCAGGGTCAGCAACATTTCGCGCGACAGGAATTCGTCGAACTGCGGAGCATCGAGCGGAACCGTCGGCTGCTCCTGGATGCTGACATGCATGTTCAACGCCTTGAGCGCGGCCAGCGTACGGACCGGGTCGTTGAAGAAGCTGCGGTCCCATTCAAAGGCAGAGCGCGTCTGCACCTTCCAGGCAGCGTGGCCGTCGATGGCGATCACGTCGCAGCCGATGCCTTCGGCGCGCAGCTTCTGTGCCAGTTCGACCGCCTCCTGGGCGTTGCCGTACACGCTGTTGCTGACCCAGACCCCAACGCTCCAAACCGGTGGCACCGAGGGCTTGCCGGTCATGTTGGTGTACGCGTTCAGGACTTCCGTGGGGGTGCCACCGAACAGCAGCACATCAAGGCATTCATCATGCACCTGCACTTCATACAGCGCGTCCTCGGATGCCCCGACGTCATGAGTCACGGCAGCAGGCGTAATCGGGCAGACGCCCCAGCCGCGCGGGCTCCACGCCAGCGGGACCTGGTAGGCCAAGGATTCATCCGGTGTCAGCACCTGGCCGCGGCGATTCAGCGCAGTGAACTGCTCGCCCAGGCCGTAGACGGCCTCGCCGTCCGCGAGCGCGAGACCCATCGTCCAGGTAGCCGACTTCGCGTCGAAACCGAAGGATGGCAGGGTCACGCGGGGGCGCATGCGGTGCGTCAGGCGTACCGAAAACGGCTTGCTGGTGATCGTCAGCTCGGTGAAGAAGGTCTTGAGCACGACATCGCCGGGCTTGCCGTCGAGCAGCGGCTCGACGGTGATCGTCTCGGCCGATTCCTGGGGCACGAGCAGACCATAGTCAGGCTGGCGGCTCTTGCCGAACTTGAGGCGGAACACGCCGGGGGTGGGCGAACTGACCGCCAGCGGCGTGCCATCGACCTCGAACGTGACCAACTCCGACGACTGATTCTTGAGCTCTGGTTTCTGAAAGCGAGTCTGCACGTGCTTCGATCCTGGCGCGTTTGGCTTAGACCCTGCAAACGCTGCCCTTGCGACATCGGCGAAGGCAGGGTTGGCAAGCCCTAGTTAGTGGCCGCTAACAAGCCGGGCGGCCGCGACCCGTCATGATGACAGAAACCCGTCGAATCGGAAACTTTTGGGCAGGCGAAACGTCGGCAACACCTTCACGGTGCTGCACGGTGCGCAATCAAGGCACTGCAGGCGGCTGGCGCCGATTCAGGAGTAGAAGGTGGCCAGCTTGAGCTTGCGGTCGGCCAGATAGTCGGCTGCGTCCTCGAAAACGCCGAGAATCGCACGGTTGGTGGCCTTGATGGTTTCGACATCCGGGCCGGCCTCGTTGCCACGCAGGCCCTTGAGCAGCACCACCGCACCGGGCTTGCCGCTGCCGTGCAGCTGCTCGGTGAGGCAGTCGTGCAAGGCGTCCAGGTTCATCCCGAAGTAGTCCGGGAACTGCAGGGTGTCAGAGATCCGGGTGAGCAGACCGCTCTTGGTGGTGACCCCCTTGCAGTCGATGGCAATGCGCCAGTAGTCCAGCTCGGCGGCGGCCATGAAAAGATCGTCCTGGTCGGGGATGACGCTGTGGATCACGCCCCCTTCGTTGATGCTTGCCTTGATGTCCTCGATGGTCATCAGCCTTATTCCTTGATGCGCGCGAACGAGCGGTAATGGTCGGCGGTGTAGTAGTACTCACCGGAGGTGGCTGGGTCGCCGGTGCTGCCCTTGCCGGCCACGATGCGCCGTGCGCCTCGATCGCGCGAGAACGGCGTGCGGACGGTGTACTCCGAGTAGTAGCCGCGCGGCTGCCGCGGCAGCAGACGTTCGCGGTTGTGAAAGGTGGTGCCGTCCTTCTCGTACGGGAACGGGCCCCCCTTCTTGATCAGTTCGAGGGTCTTGCGCCCTTCGCGTGGCAGATCAGCCACGGCAATTGTGGGCAGCGCTGCCGGTGCGGCCGGCTTGTCCGGCGTTTCGCGCGCCTGAACGGCGGTCATCAGGGCGAGGCCGGCCAGCGCACCCAGCGCACCCCGGCGCAGGGTGCGCGCGAGCCCGGCGCCCGGCAGTGCAGGGACCGCGGCGCGAGCCGGCGCGCTTGTCCGGGCAATGTCCTTGACGGGCAGGGCAGTTTGAAGCATGGCCGATTCTATGCATGAATCCGCTGCGGCTTGCAAGCCGCAGGCGCGGTCGGCTTCAGGAGTTGAAGAACGCCAGCACCTCGCCCGCATGCGCCTGCGCATCGTGCAGTCCGAGGCGCATCAGCTCGCCCGTGTAGGCGGCCTGGAAAAGCAGATAGCTCGCCAGCATGCCGCCTTTCACGTCGTCGGCGCCGAGTGTGCGCAGCAGGCCGCGCACGGCAATCGGCAGGCTGCTCACATGGCGCTGGGCGATGTCATCGAGCCGCTCGCTGGGGGCGATCAGCAGGCAGCGCACGGGGCGCAGGTCGCTTCTGCCCCGTTCCGTTTCGGGTAGAAGCGAAAGCGTGCGGTTGATGCGCTGCAGGCGCTCGACGTCGGCCGGCAGGGCATCGAGGAAGATCGACGACAGCGCGTGGCCGGCCACGGCGGCCACCGTCGGATAGCCCGGCCGGGTGACGGGCATGGCCTGCGGCTCGAGCATGCGCCCGGCACCGATCACCAGCAGGCGCTGCGCCCCAAGATGCAGGGCCGGAGACAGCGGGGCGTTCTGGCGCATCGCCCCGTCGCCGCAGTACTCGGCGCCATGGCTGAGCTGCACCGCGCGCGCCGGAAACACCAGCGGGATCGCGCTGGAGGCCAGCAGATGATCGAGGCCGATCGTCGCGGGCACGGCCATGCGCTGGCTGCGGCTCATGGGCTTGAGCGGCGCGGCAGCCTGCATGAAGCTCAGGTGCACGCCGGCCGAATAGGAAAAGGCGCTGACCGACAGGGCATGCAGATGGCCCTGCTCGAGCATGGACGGAATGCGCTTGAAGCGGATGCGGTGGGCCAGCAGATCGGCCAGCGGGCCGTTGTCCAGCAGCGAGCGCGGCTTGAAGCGCTGCCGCCGCGCCAGCGCCCAGCCCAGCGACAGGGCCGAGAGCCAGCGCGCACCGGAGCTGAACACCGCCAGCGCATCGGCGCGATAGACCTGATCGGCCGAGAAGCTCGACCAGATGCTCTCCAGCCCGCTGAGTCCGGTCTCCCAGTCATCGGCCTGGGCGGCCAGTGCGGCCGCATTGATGGCGCCGGCCGACGTGCCCGTCAGGATGCCGAAGGGCGAGGGCGCGCCCGGCTTGAGGCGGCCCGCCTTGACCAGAATGTCGGTGATGCCGCGCAGCACCCCGACCTGATAGGCCCCACGCGCGCCACCGCCCGAGAGCACCAGTGCGGTCCCCAGCGTGGCATTGGGCGCACGCAGGCGCAGGGTGCGCAGCATGGTGGCGTCTGTGCTCTCGGCATGCGGCATGGTCGAGCCAGGCCCCACCTGGCCCAGCGTGGGCGCAGCCGCCGCTGGGCGCTGCTCGCTGTCCTGATCGCGTTCGCTCATGGGAAGCGCCCTCCCGCGCTGCCTGTCTGCCTTGCAGGGTGCACCAGCGCGCCGCGCGCCGCAAGACGCGTCTGTTGCAGATCGGCGAAAATGCGGTTCGCCGCCCCGCGCCGCACGGCCGGGGTGCCCCGATTCCGTCGGTGCATCGCACCGCGCCGCAGTACCGTCCCATCTTGCTTCCTCACGCCCCCTCCCTGCACGACACCCGCCGGATCGAGCCGCACGCGGAGGCCTCGCCGCAGGAGGACGCGCACGGCCTGCAGGCGCGCATCGCCCAGCCCGCCGCCCTGCGCGCCCTGCTGCGCGAGGTCTGGGGGCATCCCGAGTTTCGCGGCCGCCAGGGCGAGATCTGCGCCCAGCTGGCCGGCGGCGGCAATGCGCTCGTGCTCATGCCCACGGGCGGCGGCAAGTCGGTCTGCTATCAGCTGCCGGCGATTGCCCGGCACCGTGCCGGGCTGGGGGTGGCCCTCGTGATCAGCCCGCTGATTGCGCTGATGCACGATCAGGTGCAGGCGCTGGCGGAGCTCGGCGTACCGGCGGCCTTCCTGAATTCGACATTGACAATGGAGGAGGCCGAGGACATCGAGCGCCGGGTGCGCGACGACGAGCTCGTGCTGCTCTATGCCGCGCCCGAGCGCGTGACGACGCCGCGCTTTCTCGGCCTGCTGGGTGCGCTGGCTGCGCGGCGCAAGTTGAGCCTGATCGCGATCGACGAGGCGCATTGCGTGAGCCAGTGGGGCCACGACTTCCGCCCCGAGTACGTGGCCCTGAACGTACTCACCGAGCGCTTTCCGGATGTGCCGCGCGTGGCGCTCACCGCCACCGCAGACGCCCACACGCGCGAGGACATCCTGCAGCGCCTCGGCCTGGCCGATGCTCCGCAGTACGTGGCGAGCTTCGACCGGCCCAACATCCGCTACACCCTGGTGGACAAGCACGACGGCCGCAACCAGCTGCTCGCCTGGATCCGCGCCGAGCATGCGGGTGATGCCGGCATCGTCTATTGCCTGTCCAGAAAGAAGGTCGAGGAGACCGCGGACT
>DASSQC010000345.1:0-2654 GCA_035702705.1 Burkholderiaceae bacterium
GGCTGCGGTCCTGCCAGGCTTCGATCTGGCAGGTGCCGCGTCTGGCGGTGGACGCATCGTCCGTGGCGAGGGGGCGCCCGGCCTGGGCAGACCATGGCAAGGCAGCCAGCAAGGCACTCAGCAGGGCGGGGGGGAGGCGACGGGGCATGGGCAGGCGGCGGGAGGTGTCGAACCCCGGCACAGTGCCGGGGCGTGCCCCCGAGTGTGCGGCAGACCATTGCAGGGAGAGCGGCCGATCAGGCAAGCCTCGGCCGGGCAGTTCGCCGCATCCGCGAACCAGCGGGTTGCACCTTGGCCGCAGTTGGCTCGCCCCACCGACCGCAGCCCGGGCACCCTCCGGTGCGCCTCAGTGCAGATGCCGCGGCGGGCCGTGCTCGTCGCTGTCGGCGTCCGGCAGCTCGGCATGCAGCAGTTCGCCGTCCTGGTTGGGGTACATCGGCGCGCCGCAGTCGGCGCAGTATTCCGCCGGCAGCACGGTGTCGATGTGCACGATGTTCGTGATGCCGGCCTCGCGCAGGGTGGCGTCGATGTCGTCCGTCACCTCGGTGGAGTCCACTTCCGGCCCCAGCAGCGGCCAGATGCAGCCGTGCAGCACCTCGGTGTCCTTGCCGTTCATGAAGCCGATGCGATATTCCTCGAAGTCACGGTCGCTCACGCGGGCCACGGCGGCCGTTTGCACGGGCGGGGCCAGATCGAGGGTCATGTGCAGGAAGCTCACGCTGGCGCGCACCGAGAAGCCGCGGATCTCGCGTTCAGCCTGGCGGGTGCTGTCGAAGAACGCGCCGGGTGCAACCATCTCGTAGGCGCAGTTGGACAGCATGCTGGCGAGCGCAGCCGCACCCTGACGCTTCCAGTGCTCGATGCACTCGGCGCGCTTGCCTTCCACCTGCCAGTTGAACAGGGCGGTGCCGGCCGGCGCGGCAATCGCGCCAATCAGAAAGCGTGAGTCGGCCAGGAAGCCTTGCGCCTCGGGCCAGTCTTCCGGGCGCTTGACCGTGTCTTCGCCGTTCATGAGCGCCTGGGCGCATTTCTTGAGCAGGCGGTAGATGGAGACGTAGCCCTCGGGCATCTGGTCCGGGCTGAACAGGGCCTCGACCAGGGTCAGTCGTACGCCGGGTGCGAGGATGTGCGCGCCAAGCTGGTTGCGCACCGCATCCAGCGTGGGGCGTGCCACCTTGCCCGAGGCAATCTGCGCACGCGACCAGGCCATCAGCGGGCAGACGATCAGCAGCACGTCATGCGGCTGGCCGTCGATGGTGACCTGCATGGATTCGGTGCTGGTTTCCACGGCGTCGGCGAGGGCCTCGTAGGCGCCGATCTGCGCCGGGTCTTCGCTGCCGAAGAGGAACTCCAGCGAGGCGTGGATGGCGTTGTCGCTGCCGTGGACCAGCTGGCGCTCGATTTCGGCCGTCAGGCGCGCGAACCAGAACTCGTCCTCCAGGCGGCTGCCCGCCTGGGCGAGGGATTGGGCCAGCTTGATCAGCGTCTCGGCATTCGAGGAGCGGGGCAGGCGGCTGGTGGTGCGGTTGGGGCGCATGGACATGTAACGCGGGATTCCACAGATGGCGGTTGAAGCTGCTTGCCGCGGGTGAGGGGCACCGCGCCGTCAAGGGCTTCCTATTATCGCTGCTCCATTCGCCGGCGCACCGCGGGGGTGCGCTGCAGCCAAAACAAGCATTCAAGCGAGCACTGGAGCTCCGTTCATGATCACCAAGTCTGTTCTGCAGGCCGCCGATGTGGCCAAGATCATTGCCGCGGCCGACAAGGAAGCCGCCGCCAACAACTGGGCCGTCACCATCGCCGTGGTCGATGACGGCGGCCACCTGCTGGGTCTGATGCGCCGCGATGGCGCGCCGCCCATCTCGGCGCATATCGCCCCGGCCAAGGCCCACACGGCCGCCCTGGGCCGTCGCGACAGCAAGATCTATGAAGACGTGATCAACCAGGGGCGCTACAGCTTCCTGAGCGCGCCCGCCATCCAGGGCATGCTCGAAGGCGGCGTGCCCATCATGGTGGACGGGCAGTGCGTGGGTGCGGTGGGCGTGTCGGGCGTCAAGAGCCCGGAAGACGCGCAGGTCGCGCGCGCCGGCATCGCCGCGCTCGGCTGAGCAGCACGGGCCGGCGGGCGGCAGCGCTCTGCTCAGCCCGAAAGACGCCGCATCCAGGCGGCGAGCTCGCGCGCATCGCCGTCGCCCTGTTCGGCATGGCGATCCATGGCGGCGAGCACGCCGTCACGATCTGCCGGCTGGCGGTTCTGCGAGAGCTTGAACTTGCCTTCCACCCGCTCTACGCGCAGCCGGAAGCCGACAATCCCGCCCAGCATGCGCTGCTGGTAGTCCTCGGGCAGGCCCTGCCAGTGCTCGATGTAGCTCGGCTCCATGTGGCCGATCAGGCGCTTGAGCACGGCGTCGCGTGCCGGCAGTTCGTCCACCCGCTCGATCGTGCCGCTCACATGCACGGCGATGTAGTTCCAGGTGGGCACGTTCTTGCGCTCGCTGTACCAGGTGGGTGACACATAGCTGTGCGCGCCCACGAAGCAAGCCAGGGCCGGGCCACCATCGAAGTGCTCGTGATGGCTGTTTGGCCGGGCAATGTGGCCGTCGATCCATGCGCTGGCCGGATCCTGTTCGTCCTGCACCCAGACCATCGGGCAG
>DASSQC010000346.1:0-6137 GCA_035702705.1 Burkholderiaceae bacterium
CGATCTATCGTCCCGCGAGGGTCTTCGTTCTGGAGCAGCGGGCGCTTTCGGTCATGCTGCAGTCGCCCGTATAGCAGACTCGGCGTGGCATGCAGGTAGACCACGGGCAGGCCAGACGCCCGGATGGCCTCTCGGTTGTGAGCTGAAGCCACAATGCCGCCGCCAGTCGAAAGCACGGTCGGATCCTGTTGCGCGGCGTCGATGCATTCATCAAGCAGACGCGTCTCTCTCAGCCGAAACCCTGTCTCACCTTCACGCGCGAAGATCTCTCCAATGGTCACGCCAGCAAGCAGCTCGATCTGCGCATCCATGTCATAGAACTGCGCACGCAAATCGGCCGCCAAGCGGCGGCCGATTGTGGTTTTGCCCGCCCCCATCATTCCGACAAGGACGAGACTTTGCACCATCTTGGTCAATCTTTCTGTCGGCATCCTTCCGGCATGGACGACCAGCGATAACGCGGAACTGCCGTAGAACTGGGCAGATCGAAATCGCCGGTCGCTGCACTATTCAGACGAATCCCGAAGGGGCTGATACGACCGGCCGGAGGCGTGTTCTGATTGGTGAAATCTTCCGATGCACCGACCAGCAGGTAGCCCAGCTGCGCGCGTCCTTCTGAGCCTCCGACTGCAGTAGACACCTGGATTTCATACGTTGCCCAAGGGGCAAACCGCTGCGAGTACTGAACTGCGATGTATGCGGAGCCATCGCTCGCGGTGGTTCCTGTCGTCGCGGACGCGCCTGCAATCGGTGCGCCGTCTGCGCCGGAGAAAAACACGCTTGCGACCTGGCGAGGTTCCAGGGTACCGCTTGCATTGAAATCCTTCGACGCATCAAGAATGCCGTCGTTGGTGTAGTCCTCGTTCGGGCACTCAATGTACCAACCCGCGGTGGTGACGAACTGACCTGGGGCTAGAGAGGAGCTTGGCAGCGAAGTTGGCGTCGCGAGGCTGGCCCCCCAGGAGCCCGATCCTCCCGCACCACCCGACACGTAGGCGAGTTGCCCCTTGCTGAATGAAAGCGGGCGCAGCCGAACGGTGACTGCCGCTCCCGAAACCGCATTGCCAGCGCTGTTGGTGACGCGAATGTTGAAGACCCGGCGATATTCAGTGTCAGTTGGCTTTTGAATTGTGTTGCCGAAGCCGATGGACACGAACAATGGGCCGCCCGCAACTGTCAGGGTCGCGGTTGCGGTACCCAGCGTTCCGACGGACGCCCCCACGACGACGGCATCTGTACCGGATGTGGGCCTGCTGCCCGGCCGGAAAGTCACCGTGGCTTTGCCGGCGCTATCAGTCACTGCGGTGGCCTGATCGATTGAGCCCCCTGTCGGATCGGCAACGATAAAGAAGCTCACGACTGCACCCTGGACCGGGTTGCGACTCGGGGATGCGTCAACGACGAACACATCGATCTTCGCCGAACCCGTGGTTCCCGTGATCGTGTTGGACGCGACCTGCACCGTGAACGAGCCCGGCTGAACAGACGCAAAGCTGGCAGTGGTTGAGGCACTGACCGTCCCGGTCAGTGCGGATGCGGTCACCACACTGTCGCCGACCACACCGTTGTCGACCAGGGTCGCAATCGGAGTGGAAGCACCTGCTGGAGTGACGACGATCGACTGGGCCCCGGTCGTTGAACCAATCGGGCGTAGCAAGCCCTTGGTCGTGGACAGTCGAACCTGCTGCGCGACTGCGACGCCATTCTGCGTCCACGCCACGGATACGTTTCCACCGGCGCCCCCGAGCGTCAGCGTTGTCGGAGCGACGGTTACGGTCATGGCATCGCTTGCGATCGCAACCCGTACAGGCGTTGCCGTGGCGCCGAGCGCTGACGCGCCGATATCAAGCGTGCCGCCTGCCACTGCGCGAACCGTCGTACTTGCCTGACCGTTTGCACCAGTCACAAGCGCTCCGGCCTGCGCGGCACCATTCACCGTCAGGGACACATTCGCGCCTGCAACCGGCACCGAGTTGCCATCCGAAACAGTGACGCTGACCGGAATGTCTGCGCCCGAAGCGCCCGACGGCGGGGCCGTCAGCGTGATCGTCGTACCCACGACCTGGATGAGCGCCTGTGCTGAGACCGTACCAGACGTTGCCTGCACGGTGATCTGCCGGTTTGCGCGATCGGCACCGACGCGGACCGTCGCGGTCACAGAGCCATTGGCGTCGGTGCTGCGATTGGGGGCTTCAAGCGTGCCGGAATCGGACGAGAAGCTCACTGCAACGTTGGGCAGCGCGCGGTTGTTCGCGTCCTTGGCAACCACAGTGATCACCGCCGAGTCGCTCGACCCGGTTCGAAGCGTACGCGCGCTTGTCGAAATCTCGAGCGAGGCAACAGAGCTGACGCCAAGCCCGGGAGCGGTACCTGCGCCACCTGTGCCACCACCGCAACCCGCAATGACAAGTGCCACGAGCGCGTAGACGCCAGCACGCCAGAATCTGATGGATTGATCGAACATGGATTTCCTCACTGCTGCTGTGCGGTCGTCAGCCGTTCACTGACAGTCTTCGGGGTAAGGAAAATCAACAACTCGGTCTTGTCATTGACCTTCTGCTGATTTCGGAACAGCGCACCCACGTACGGAATGTCGCCAAGCAAGGGCACCTTGCTTACGTCGACCCGCTCTTCGATCTGATAGATGCCGCCAATCACGACCGTTCCGCCGTTCTCGACGAGCACCTTGGTTCGGACCCGCTTCGTATCAATCGCAGGACCGTTGGCGGTCAATTCACCGCGGCTGTCCTTGTTCACCTCGACGTCAAGAATGATCGCACCTTCAGGGGTGATCTGCGGAGTGACTTCAAGCTTCAGTACTGCCTTGCGGAACGAAATGGACGTGGCCCCGCTTGACGTAGCTTGCTGATAAGGGAACTCGGTACCCTGCTCGATGACCGCCTTGACCTGATCCGCAGTCAGCAGACGTGGGCTTGAAACGATCTTGCCGCGGCGCTCTGCTTCAAGGGCGGAAAGCTCAAGGTTGATGAAGCGCCCGAGGCGGGATCCGAAGAGACTGATCGCCACACTTGCCGGCGAGCCCGCCACGCCAGAGATGCCGGCAGCTGGAAGGTTCACAAAGTTCGTGTTCGAGACGGAAGGCCGGCCACCCACAACCTGCAGACCATTGCTGCCACTCGAAACCCCGGACCCATTCTGGGAGGAGAGATCCTGCACGCCCTGAAGGTTGCCGGAAATCGTTCCAAAGACATTGCTGCCTGCAAGCCGATTGCCGACTCCATACGTGGGAACCGTGATCGTCTGGCCGGGATTGTTGGGGTCGGGGATCGTGGTGTAGATCGTCGAGCGCGCGTCGTTGAAGCCCAGACGGACGCCAAGGTTGCGTCCGAAGCGGTCATCCGCTTCGACGATCCGCGCCTCGATCAGCACCTGCCGGACCGCCACATCGACGCGCGCGATGAAGCGGCGCACCTCGTCGAGCTTCGACGGCACGTCCTGGATGAACAGCTGATTGGTTCGAGGATCTGCGGCAACTGAACCTCGCTTGGAGAGGATGCGCGTGTTGCCGCTGCCGCCACCACCGCCAGACGCACCTTCGCCTGCGAGCATGGCGCGAACGTCTTCGGCACGCTGGTAGTTGAGCTGGACGACGTCGCTGCGCAGAGGTTCCAGATCCGCGATCTGAGCGCGCTGCTCAAGCTCGAGCTTTTCCTTGGTGGCAAGCTCTTCCTTGGGTGCAACGAGAATCACGTTGCCGTTCTGGCGCTTGTCCAAGCCCTTCGTCTGCAGAATGATGTCCAAAGCCTGATCCCACGGCACATCCTTCAGGCGCAACGTGATGCTTCCCGACACGGTGTCGCTCGTGATGATGTTCAGATTGGTGAAGTCAGCAATCACCTGCAGGATCGACCGGACCTCGACACTCTGGAAATTCAAGGACAGACGCTCACCCTTGTACGAAGGCTTGGAACTGCGATCTGCCGCCGCGCGAGCCTGGTCTTCCTTGAGCGCACGAACATCAACGACCAGCTGACGGTCGGTCTGGAACGCGCTGTGCTCCCAGCTGCCTCGCGGCTCGATCACCATTCTGACGGTCTCGCCCGAAGCAGTCGTCGTGATGCGCTGCACAGGCGTACCGAAGTCGGTGACATCCAATCGGCGACGCAAGTTGTCGGGTAGCGCAGCGCGAGACATCTCGACAACGACCGTTTGACCCTGCTGGCGAATATCAACAGGGGTTTGCGTGTCGCCCAGTTCGATCACGACACGTCCTTCACCATCCGGGCCGCGGCGGAAGTCGATGTCACGAATGGCACGAGGCGTCGCTGCCGCGGTGCTGCCTGAGGCAGCGGCACGGACTTCGGCGGGACGGGCTGCAGACTGCGCATCAGAGAGCACTACGGTTGCCGTCATGCCCGATACGTTGATCGAGTATGGCAGCGGACGCGCCAGATTGAGAACGATCCGCGAACGGTCGCCTGCCTGCACGACGTTGACTGACCGCAGATCACCCTGACCGACATCCACAACGTTCTTGCCCAGTGCGTTGCTGGTGCCGGGGAAATCGATCGCGACACGCGCAGGGTTGGTGATCGAGAAGTTTGCTGGCGTTCCCTTCAGAGGCGCCTTGAACTTCAGTGTCAGGGTCGTTGCACCACCCGACGTCGATGCAGACACATTCTCAAGTGCGTTCTCTTGGGCGAACACACTACTCCACGAGAACGCCAAGAGGGCGACAGCGACGCGGGCAACTCGCGCAAAGGCCGTTTGAGACATCCAGAACACTCCCGATTTCATTTCTTGGCCTCCTGCAGTTGCAGCGTCGTGGACCGTTCTGTCCAGTCACCCACAGCGTCCTGCACAATTTCTTTCATGGTGATTTCGGTTTCCGAAATCCCTGTGACCTTGCCAAAGTTCTGACCCAGATAGTTACCGACTCGCACCTGGTAGACGACCTTGTCAATCTGTACGAGTCCCACTCGCTGGCCGTTGCGGTTCAGCGTGCCGACCATCGCCATCGTGTCGAGCGGAAAGGCCTCAAGCGGCTCGCGCACACGATCAAGATCGGGCCGGAGCCCAGAGGTACTGCGGGCTGCGAGTCGGGCCTGCGCTTGCGCCACCTTGCGCGGATCGAACGGATCGAGGGATCCACTGGCCTTGTAGACGAATGGCTCGAAGCGCTTGGGCTCTTCGAGCTTCGGCACGGAAGGACGCAGGCCGGAGCGGATTTCCGCCATTTTCTGAGACAGCTGCTCCTGGTCGGAGGGTCCGCAGCCCGCGATCGCGGCCGCAGCGCCAGCAAGCAATGTGAAACGTATCAAGTTCACTTGGCTGGTCCTCCCTTGGCGTTGCCGGCAGTTGCCGGCGCACCGGGCGCCCCTGCGGGCTTGGCCTGCTGCGCCGCCTGCTCCTGAGCGTCGAGGTAGCGGAAGGTCTTGGCTGTTGCCTCGAGTGCAAGCGAACCCGCGGGCAATACGGCAATGTTCATGTTGTTCAGGGTCACGATCCGCGGCAGGCCGGACAGGTCACTCGAGAAAGAAGCAATGTCATGGAAGCCGCCGTTGACCTTGATCGAGATCGGAATCTCCGCGTAGTACTGCTTGACCACAGCGCCACTCGGCTTGAACAGCTCGAATACCAAACCCCGGCCCAGACCCGCGGTGTTGATGTCCGAAAGCAGCGCATCCATGTCGGCTTTGCCGGGCAGCTGGCGCTCCAGTGCGAGCACATACTGGCTGACTTGCACCTTCTGCTTCTTGAGCTCATCGAGGTTGATGGCTTGCTGCATCTTGCTCTTGTAGGCATCGAGAAGCTGCACCTCACGTGCACGCTCCGCGTCCAGTCGTTCCATCTGGCCGGACCAGTAGAAGTACCAACCTCCACCGACCAGCAGCACAAGGATGAACACCAAGGTGGCGACCTTCGGCGCAAACGGCCAGGTGCCCGGGTCGTTGCTCAGGTTCTTGAACTGAGCGGAAAGCTGTTTGAAGTCCATGCAGTCCTCTCAGCGGGTTGGGGTGGTTGCAGGCGCGGCTGCGGGAGCCCCCGGCGCGGCAGGCGCTGCAGTGCCTGCAGCAGCGGTCTTGGCTGCATCCGCAGCAGGCCGGCGCATGTCGAATGCGAGGCTGAACTCGTAGAGCCTCGACGGCGTCCTGTTCTGGGATGCCGGCAGCTTG
>DASSQC010000347.1:0-5593 GCA_035702705.1 Burkholderiaceae bacterium
CGGGGACAGCGGCCCACCATTGATCTGTCTGCCGCTTGCGGCGCAGTGTCGCCAGTGCAATCAGCGCCACACCCAGCACGACGGCGCCACCGGCAAGCAAAGCGGCCCACCAGCGTTCCAGGAACCCGGGCTCTTCACGAACCGGAGCGGCGGGTGCAGGCGTCTTGGGCACGGCAGCTGCCGCAGGCTTGGCCGCCTCGGCGCGCGACAGCTCGCTGCGCGCCTTCTCCAACTCGCCGCCGATCTGGCCCAGCCGTGCAGCCAATTCCTTTTCCTTGGCAATTGTTGCAGCGACGGGATCTTCATCGCGCAGGAAGGCGGCCAGTCGCGCCTGCTCGATGGCCAGGCGATGTGCCGCGGCCGGATCTGCCGCGCGTGCGGCGTCCGGTCCGGTAGACAGGATGGCCACCGATGACATGCGCAGCTCGCTGGACAGCTTCAGATCACCGCCAGCCAGACCAAGCTCCATGGTCGGCGTCAAGCGAAGCCGGTCGCCACCCGCGGCCGCAGGTGCAGATGCAGCAGGCCGCTTGCGCACGGGTCGATTGGCCGAGGCTGCAGGCGCAGATGTGCCCGATGCCCTGGAGGTGCGGCGGCTGGCGCGCGGCTTTGCGGCAGGCGCAGGCTGGTCTGCGGCGTCCGGGGTGGCCGCAGCGCTTGCGACCGCGGGCGCGTCGGTTCGCGCGCCGGGGCGGGACGCAGGCCGGGGCTCGGCCGCTGTTGGCACTGCGGGCAGCAGCGGGACCTGCAGATCGTCTGCACCGGGCAGCTCCAGCAGCACCACGAATTCCTTGGTGATGGGACTGTTGCAGCCGACCTGCAGCGCAAAGCGGACTGCGGGCTCGGCCACTGCCGACCGTGTGGTGAGCAGCACTGCGCTGGGCCGCGGCAAGCTGTCGAAAGCAAGCCGTGGACCGCTGACCGCCGGCGCATCGTCACCGCGCGGGCTGACCGGACGCAGGCAGTCTGCACTCAGCTCCTCGTCCGGCTGCAGGCTGAGGGGAATGCGTACCTTCAGCGGCTGACCGATCTTTGACAGCACCTCGGGCCCGCCCACGGCGACCGCCCGGGCTGGCCCAGCGGCCAAAACGCCCAGCGCGAGCAACACGGCACTGGCGACGATCGCCAGGCGCGGCGGGTTGTCGATCGCCGGGGGGTTCAAGCCTGTTGGGTGCGAAGGACGCAATCGTGTTCCTTTGGCGGACTGCAGCGCTTTGGTGAGTTTATATATCGTCAATTTGAAAGCTTACCAATCGAGCGCGCCCTTGGTCACGCGAATCAGCCCAAACCTACCCAAGCCGTTGACCCACGCATGGTGGCCGGCGTGGTCTTGCAGCCGAACAGCAAGCCAGTCATGGGTCGTGTGAGGGTCTGCGACACTCCGGTTATGGTCGGGCGCGCATCCAACATGCGCCATCGCCCGCGCCGCGCCTGCGTTTTGCGCCCATCAATCCACTGCATCCCCATGGCCGCCTCACTGAGCACCGATCGTATCGACCAGCTGCTGGTCCTGTCCGTGACCCGAACACATTCAGGCCCCCTGCCCGAGGCGCTCTGCGCCGCCGGCCTGGAAGTCATCGAAACGCTGCAGTCGCAAGCGGATATCGGCGCGGCCCTGCTCGTCCTGAGCCCGCCCGCCCAGACGACCAGCCCAGCCGACGAGCCGCTTGCGCAGACCGCCCTGCTCGCGCTCGACAGCTGGGTGGAAGCCCTCGCGCAATCTGCACGCCCGATCGTGGCTGTGCTCGAAGGCGATGCTGACGCAGCCGTCCTGCCGCTTGCTTTGGCCTGCGGTCTGCGCGTGGCCTGCGTCGGCAGCCAGTGGGCCGCCCCGCTGCCCGGTGGCGGCATCACCCGCCTGCTGCCCCAGGCCCTGCCGGCCGCCGTGGGGCAGGAATGGTTGCTGCGACGCAACGCCCTCCCCGCGGCGCGCCTGTACGAGGTCGGGGCGATCAATCTGCTCGCGCCGGCCGGCCAGGTGCTGCAAAGCGCGATCGAGTGGGCCGCGCCCCTGGCGCAGCAATCCGCCATCAATGAAGCCTTGCTGGGCCTGTGGGCCGCAGCGCCCGGCGCCAGCCTTGGCGATCAGCAGGCTGCAGAACGCCGCATGCTGCAGCGCGAACAGATCGCCGCGCTGCGTTCCGGTGGCAAGGGCCAGCCGTGAGTGCGCCCCTGCCGCCCAAGGACGCCAACCGGCGCCGCATCTATCTCATGCGCCACGGCGCAGTGACCTACTTCGACCCGGCTGCCGGGCGCGCCGAAGATCCGGAGGCCGTGCCCCTGAATGCCGACGGCCGCGCCCAGGCCGACGCCGCGGGCCGCACCTTTGCCCAGGCGCGCGTGCGCTTTGACCGTGTGATCGTCTCCGGCCTGGCACGCACGGTGGAGACCGCCACGAGAGTGCTCGATGCGGCCGGCATGGCGCCGACGCTCGAGTACCGCCCCGAGCTGCAGGAAATCCGTGGCGGACGCCTGTCGGCCCTGCCCCAGGACGAAACCGCCCTGCGCGAGGCCTTTCTCGGCGCCATCGACGGTGCCCCCATGCTGGACAAGCGCTTTCTCGGCGGCGAGAGCCTGGCCGAGCTGTTCGACCGTGTGGTGCCCGCCATCGACGCCCTGCGTGCCGACCCCGACTGGGACGTCATCCTGCTGGTGCTGCATGGCGGCGTGAACCGCGCCATCATCAGCTGGCTGTTGACCGGCGAGCGGCGCTTTCTGGGCGGCATCGCCCAGGCGCCGGCCTGCATCAATGCGCTGGACGTCGGCCACGCGCGGCACGACGTGGTGCTGCGCATGAGCAACCATTCCCCGCTGGACCCGGTGCAGACCCGCACCCGCTCCACCACCATGGAACAACTGCTGGCGCAGTTTCTCGAGCTGCGCCGCACTCTCAGGAAGCATTCAGGAGACACCCAATGAGCAGCGCCGACGAACAGTTCTCGGGCACCCGTGCGCTCGCAGAGAACCAGCGGATTGATGTCGATGCCCTGTCCGTCTGGCTGGCGGCCCATGTGCCCGGCTTTGCCGGGCCGCTCACGATCGAGCAATTCAAGGGCGGGCAGTCCAACCCGACCTTCAAGCTCATCACACCGGGCGCCACCTACGTCATGCGCGCCAAGCCGGGACCGGTGGCCAAGCTGCTGCCCAGCGCCCATGCGATCGAACGCGAATACGCCGTGATGAAGGCCCTGCAGGACACCGATGTGCCGGTGCCGCGCATGCTCGCCCTGTGCGAGGACGAAAGCGTGATCGGCCGCGCCTTTTTCATCATGGGATTCGTGGCCGGCCGCGTGTTCTGGGAGCAGTCCCTGCCGGCCCTGAGCCCGGCCGAACGCGCGCCGATCTATGACGAGATGAACCGCGTGATTGCGGCGCTGCACAGCGTGGACTACGCCGCCGTGGGTCTGGCGGACTACGGCAAGCCCGGCAACTACTTCGAACGCCAGATCGGCCGCTGGACCAAGCAGTACAAGGCCAGCGAAACGGAGACCATCGAAGCCATGGACCGGCTCATCGAATGGCTGCCGCAGAACATCCCGGCCGGCGAGAGCGTGGCCATCGTGCATGGCGACTTCCGCCTGGACAACCTGATCTTCCACCCCACCGAGCCACGCGTGCTGGCCGTGCTCGACTGGGAGCTGTCGACCCTGGGCGATGCCATGGCCGACTTCAGCTACCACCTCATGAGCTGGCACATCCCGCCGGGGCAGTTCCGCGGCATTGGCGGGCTGGATCTTGCAGCGCTGAACATCCCGACCGAGCGCGAGTATGTGGCGCGCTACTGTGAACGCACGGGTCGCCCGCCGATTGCGCCGGAGCACATGCGCTTCTACATGGCCTACAACATGTTTCGGCTGGCCGGCATCCTGCAGGGCATCATGAAGCGCGTGGTGGACGGCACCGCGTCCTCGGCGCAGGCCGTGGCTGCCGGCAAGGCCGCACGGCCGCTGGCCGAGATGGGCTGGACGTACGCCCAAGGACGCTGAGAAGGCACGCCTGTGCCGGAAATGGCCGAAAAACATCCATTTCTGACCAGCCTGAAGACACCTATCGCTTGCTGGATGCGCGACAAGCTGCAAATTTCGCTTTTTGATCAGAGCGTCCGAAAATGACGCATCATCCGCGCCAGCTGCGCTCCAGCACCAGAC
The DNA here is from genome assembly GCA_035702705.1 of Burkholderiaceae bacterium. GTDB lineage: Bacteria > Pseudomonadota > Gammaproteobacteria > Burkholderiales > Burkholderiaceae_C > Piscinibacterium. Next base: position 4,149 of record DASSQC010000347.1, read on the forward strand.
CCTCGATGATGTTGGCCACGTCTTCGGCCTTGTCGGTGATTTGCTCGAGCAGCTCGTAGACGGCCTTGAGCTTGATGAGCTCGCGGGTATCGGGCTCATCCCGGAACAGTCGGCTCATGGCAGCGCGCATCACGTGGTCGGCATCGCTTTCGAGCTTGTCGATCTGCTCGCACAGTCGCAGGATGCCGTCGCGGTTGCGGCGGCTGACCAGCAGCCCCACCGCCTCCTCCAGGCGCTCGGCGCAAGCCACGCAGATCTCGGCCAGCTGGATGGCTGCGGGCGTGACGCGCTTGATGTCGTAGAGGTAGATGGTCTGGGCCGTGTCCTCGGCCAGGTCGAGCACGTCGTCCATGACCGAGATGAGCTTGTGGATGGCGTCCGGATGCAGGGGCGCCACGGGCGTGCGCTTGAGCAGCTCGATGGTCTGGCGGGTGATGCGGTCGGCCGCCTTTTCGGCCACCTCGACGTTCTGGGCGCGCAGCTCGCGCTCGCTGGACAGGTGCGTGAGCAGCAGCAGCAGCTCGCGGCAGCCCTGCACGCCCAGTTCGGCATGCTGGCTGAAGAGCTTGAAGAAGCGCTGGTTGCCGGGCAGGAAGCGGATCAACATGGTCGAGAGCTTAGCCTGCAGCCTGCCGTGTGCCGGGCCGCTGGAGCACCGGCTCGACGCCCGACGCAGTCAAGCCCATCCATGCTGACGGGCCTCACTCCCCATAGGACAGTGCGTTGCCGCCGGTGTAGTTGGCAAAGCGCGTGAGGTGGTTCAGGAAGGTCAGGCGCACGGTGCCGATCGGGCCGTTACGCTGCTTGCCGATGATGATCTCGGCCGTGCCCTTGTCCTGCGAATCCGGGTTGTAGACCTCGTCGCGGTAGATGAAGAGGATCACGTCGGCGTCCTGCTCGATGGCGCCGGATTCGCGCAGGTCGCTCATGACCGGACGCTTGTTCGGCCGCTGCTCCAGGCTGCGATTGAGCTGCGACAGCGCGATCACCGGGCAGTTGAGCTCCTTGGCCAGCCCCTTGAGCGACCGGGAGATCTCGGAGATTTCCGTCGCACGGTTCTCGCCTGCCGTGTTGGCCGACATGAGCTGCAGGTAGTCGATGATGATCAGCCCGAGCTTGCCGCATTGGCGCGCCAGGCGCCGGGCGCGGGCGCGCAGCTCCAGCGAGTTCAGCGCAGGCGTCTCGTCGATGAACAGCTGCGCGTCCTGCATGCGCTGGATGGCATGGGTGAGCTTGGGCCAGTCGTCCTGCTGCAGCCGGCCCGTGCGCAGGCGCTGACCGTCAAGCGCACCCACCGAGGACAGCAGACGCATGGCGAGCTGGTTGGCACCCATTTCCATCGAGAACACGGCCACCGGCAAGCCCTCCTGGATCGCCACGTGCTCGCCGATGTTCAGCGAAAACGCGGTCTTGCCCATGGAGGGGCGGCCGGCCACGATGATCAG
>DASSQC010000348.1:0-4689 GCA_035702705.1 Burkholderiaceae bacterium
TGCTCGCGTTCTCGCGCCGCCAGCGCACCGAGCGGCGGACGCTCTCGCTGCCGGCAGAACTGCAGCGGTCGATGGACCTCCTGCGTTCGATGCTGCCGCGCTCGGTGGATTTGCAGGTGGCCGTCGAGCCCGATGCTGCAGCGGTCGTCGGCGACTCGGTGCAGATCGAGCAGGTGCTGCTGAACCTGTGCATCAACGCGCGCGATGCCGTGGACGGCACCGGTTCGATCCGCGTCCGCGTGTCCTCCGAGTCCATCGAAGGATCGTGCTCCTCGTGCCGGGCCGCGCTGCGCGGCGGCTGGACGGTGGTATCGGTCACCGACTCCGGCGCTGGCATTGCGCCTGCCGTGGCCGAGCGGATGTTCGAGCCGTTCTACACCACCAAGCCGGCTGGGCGTGGGTCGGGCATGGGTCTGGCGATGGTGCACGGCATCGTCCACGAGCACGACGGACACGTGCTGGTCGACAACGTGCAGCCGCATGGTGCGCGGTTCCGCGTGCTGCTGCCGCCATCGGCAGCCGTAGCCGAGGCTGCGCCGCAGCGCCCGGCGGATGTCCCGCCGAGAAGCGCGCTGGCCGGCCGGGTGCTGCTGGTCGAGGATGAGCCATCGGTTGCCGGCTTCATGGTCGAACTGCTGGAGAGCTGGGGACTGCAGGTCACCTACTGTGCCGACGCCCGCGCCGCCGATGAGCACCTGCAGGTGTCTGAGCCACCTTTCGACGTGCTCCTCACCGACCACACGATGCCAGGAACGACGGGACTCGAGTTGGCACGGCGCGCAACCGATCGCCACCCGATGCTGCCGGTGCTGCTCTATACCGGCTTCGGAGAAGACATCGAAGCCGCCGCGCTGCAGCGGGCCCGCGTGCGCGCGATGCTGAGAAAGCCGATCGAGCGAGAGGCCCTGCGCTCTGAACTTGAACGCGTGCTGCAACGTTGAGCGTTGTCACGCGGCAATTTGAGCGCTGCGCATCATGTGCGCCACCCCGCTGCCTGGACGCGTGCCAACAAAGATGGAACCTGCTGGATGCACCGCCGATACAAGGGTTTGCGATCCTGCAACCCCTGAACTCAACGATCGAACGTATCCATGAAGTTCCTCGACAAACTGGCTGGTCTGGCCGCGTGCACCTGCCTGATCCCTCACGCCGCAAACGCTGCCACCACTCAAGTGGAGGTAGTGAAAGCGCCGCCGACCGTCATCGCCAATACGCCGCTGCAGGCCATTCCCACGATTCCCTTCAGCCACGTAGCGCAGAAAACGAACGCCGTCGCAGCCGGCATTCAGACAGCATTCGGCGTGGTTTCCCTGCAGATACCGCAGGACGTGAAGGCGGGTGACTTCACGTACTCGGTCAACTGTTCGTGGACCAATGGGATGGATTCAGCCTATCCCGTGGTCACGATCATCAGAGCCGGCAACTTTGTCGCGAACTACAACGGCGATCCGCTGAAGTTCGCGTCGACCAACGGAGTGGGTTACTCGGCGGTTGCGAACGGGGCGACATTCTTTGCCGTGCAATCAGGCGACTACGTCACGTTGAACATCTATCGAGAGGCGCCATCCCATTCCGGGCAGTGCTTCGGTTTCATCAGCGCGAAGTTGTACTAGCCATGAACCCGGCCAGGTCGGCCTTCGCCGTGCTCCTCGCCCATCACACGATGGCCGGCATGACGGGGCTGCGCCTGTCCCGACGCGGCGCGGCGAAGTTGCGCGCGATTCTCGGCAAGCAGACCGACCGAGCCGCGCCGCATGCGGAACTCGAATGCGCGCCTCAGGAACGCGCATCGTGATGACAAGTCGTTGCTGCGGCTGCGTTGCGTCAGCCCATGCGCTGCCTCGTCTCTTCGTCGATCACGGCCCGCACGAGCGCAAAGAACGGATGCGCGTCGGTGTAGCGTTTGCCGTACTGCAGGTTGAACGCGTAGTCGAAATCGGGCGGGTTCAATCCTTGGTTGTGCTGCAGGATCGTTTCCAGCTTGTCCAGCGCCTTGACCGCCCGGGCTTCGGGGGTCCTTGCTTCGTCGTACTCCTCCCACAGCGCCAGGATGGAGTCTCTCTGCGCCTCGTCGAGCGCCTCGGTCAGCTGCTGGAGATCACGCTTCTCTTGCTCGCGCTTACCGGGATGAGAAGCCTGGTCGACAGCCGGTATGTCACCGCTGATGGCCTCGCCCAGATCGTGCACGACACACAGCTTGAGCAGCCGCAGGATGTCCAGTCCGGCCAACTCGTCTTCGAAGGCAAGCACCATCAGGCACAGGCGCCAACTGTGTTCGGCCGTGCTCTCAGTGCGCCCGCTGGACGTGTGGGCACTCCGCAGCACGCTCTTCAGTCGCTCGGCCTCGCGGAGGAATGCGAGGCGGCCTTTCGTCTTCTCCAGATTCACGCGTCGTCCCCACGACAAACAAGCCAAGAATCTACTCCACATCGCCCATGAATCGAATCGCGATCACGCTGGTCCTGGTGATGGCCAGCACCGTCCTCGGCCTGATGGGTACCGACCTGGTCCTGCCCGCCATTCCCCACTTGCCGGAGGCGCTGGGCACCACGGCCTCTTCGGCGCAGCTCGTGCTCGCGGCCTATGTGGCTGGCACGTGCATCGGGCTCCTCGCGTTCGGCGCCCTCAGCGACCGCGTGTCGACGCACCGCCTGTTCGTGGGCTCGCTGGCTGCGACGTGCCTGGCTTCGCTCGCTTGCGGTGCCGCCGACTCCATCGAGACCCTGATCGGTCTTCGTCTCGTCCAGGGCGCCGCCGCCGCAGGGCCTGCCGTATTCGCTCCGGCGCTGGTGAAAGTCATGCTGCCCGCGGATCGAGCCGTGCGCGCGCTGGGCGTGATCGGCAGCGTCGAGTCGCTCGCCCCAGCGCTCGCGCCCATCGCAGGCGCAGGCTTGCTGCTCCTCGGCGGGTGGCAGCTTTCGTTCGACGTACTGGCTGCCCTTGCAGCGCTGCTGTTCGTTGCGATGGTCGCGTGCGGTCCGCTGCCGCAGACCGGTCGCCGTCCCAACGGCCGCTACACGACATTGCTTCGCGACGCGACGTTCCTGCGCTACGCGTTGAGCCAGGCCCTCGTGCTGGGTGGCCTGCTCACCTTCGTCTTCGGCATGCCGGCCGTGTTCGTCCGCGTCATGGGCGGAACGCTGACCGACTTCATCGTGATGCAGGGGATCGGCATCGTGACCTTCATCGCAGCAGCCAACGTTGCCAGTCGAGCCGCAGCGGCGTACGGCCCGGAGCGGGTCATCACCTTCGGAACCGCGTTGGCGCTCGCCGGTGCAGCAGGGCAATTCGCCTATGCCTTGGCCGGTGGCGGGTCTGCGCTTGTCATCGCTGCGCTCTTCATCCCGGTCAATTCGGGGCTGGGCCTGCGCGGGCCGCCGGGCTTCTACCGTGCGGTGCTCGCCGCGCACGGAGACGACGCTCGGGGGTCGGCGCTGGTCATTCTCTTCATTCTCGGCGTCACCGCAGCCGGAACGGTGCTGGTGTCCCCTTGGATTGGGCTCGGCTCCGCCCCTCTCGCCGGCGTGGCGCTGGCTTTCCACGTGCTGGCGCTGCTGAGCCTCGTGTGGCTGCCGCGCCTTGCGCCGGAGCCGGCGCAAGCCTGAAGAACGCCCCACGTCCCTCACCCCTCACTCGTTTCAGCAAGAACCGCCATGCAAGTCCTGACCGGCCGCTGCCTCTGCGAGGGTGTCGAATACAGGATCGAGGGAGAACTCGGTCCGATCTTCAACTGCCACTGTTCGCGGTGCAGGCGCTGGCACGGCGCGGCCTTTCGGACCCGGGCCTCCATCCAGTCGTCACAGTTCTCCTGGGTCAGGGGACATGAACTGGTCAAGTCCTACCACTCGTCCGAGTTCACGGCGAAGCACTTCTGCGGGGTGTGCGGCTCGAACCTCGTCAGCACCTACGACAACGACCCGCAGCGGATGAGCCTGCCGCTTGGCGGCCTAGATCAGGCCCCGAGCAACAAGCCCGAAGGCCACTTCTTCGTGGGCTCGAAGGCACCCTGGTTCGAGATCACCGATGCCCTGCCACAGCACGACAAGTGGCCGGGCTCTCGGGAGGCGGTTCGCAGGACGAATGGCGAGGCGCCAGCGTCCTGAGGAACGCGCCGACCTCCTGCGCGATGGCTGCCGGCTGGTCTTCGGGCAGGAAGTGCTTGCCGGCACCGATGTTGACCACCTTCAGATTGGAGAGCCGCTCACGTGCTCGATCAACGGTGGTCGGGGTGACCACCATGCCGGGGCTGGCCGTCAACAACAGCTTCGGCGTTGCCGAGCGTTCCAAGGCGCGGGCGGCACGGTCGATCAACTCCACGGCATCGCCCTTGCCGCGCGACGGCGGTACCAGCACGCCTGCGTTGATTCCATGCAGCCAGACTTTGCGCCGTTGAGCGGGGTCACGCCATGGCTCCACGTAGCGCGCGATTTCGTCAGCGCTGAGTTGACGCAGCACGCCCGAGCGCAGGAACCGAGCAACGGCAGTGTTGTCTCCGACGATGGCTCGCTCGGCGAGCCAAGGCCAGCGGGCCAGGCGCATCATGAGCCGCGACGACATCGGCAATGCACTCCAGCCCACGTCCATCGGCAGGAAGAAGCCCTCCATCATCACGATGCCCCGCATGCGCCGCGGATGGCGGGCCGACCATTGCAAGGCCACGAGCAGCCCGAGGTCGAGCGCGACAAGCAC
>DASSQC010000349.1:0-7933 GCA_035702705.1 Burkholderiaceae bacterium
AGGGCGTACAGCATCAGGAGGCGGCTGCGCTCCGAAAGCTGCTGCCCGGGCACGCCGGCCAGATCCAGATAGGCCAGAAACTCATTGATCACGGTTTTCTTGCCCAGCAGATTGCCGGCCACATGCGCCTCGCTCCAGGGCACGCCGATCAACCAGGCCAGCGGTGCGAACAGCCAGCCGAACACGCGCTCCAGGGTCAGCGGCGCACCCAACACCTGGGGCAGCAGGCCCAGCAGCGAATTGGCCAGCGCCACCAGCGCCACGAACACGATCAGCATGGCCACAATCGCCAGCACGATCTGCAGCGCATCCATGGTGCCGCGCGTGATGGCGCCGATCGCGCTGCGGTCTTCCTCGGGCAGTTCCACCTTGGCATCGTCGCTCGGGGTCAATGGCACCATCAGCGCGCAGATGGCAATCGCCACCGGCGTGGACACGAACGAACAGATCAGCAGATGCGACAGCGCGCCGGGAATCAGCGGGCCAAGCATGGCGGCGTAGACCACCAGCACGGTGCCGGCAATCGTGGCCATGCCGCAGGTGATGACCACGAACAGCTCGCCGCGGGTCATGCTGGCCAGATAGGGCTTGACCACCAGCGGCGCCTCCACCTGGCCGAGGAACACGTTCGCCGCGGCCGACAGCCCCGTGGCGCCACCCACGCCCATGGTCTTCTTCAGCAGCCAGGCAAAGCCACGCACGACCAGCGGCAGCACGCCCCAATAGAACAGCAGGGCCGACAGCGCGCCCACCACCAGCGCAATGGGCAAGGCCTGAAACGCCAGCACGAAGCCCGCGCCCGGGTTGCTCACCGCAAAGGGCGGATCGCCGCCACCGAGGTAACCGAACACAAAGCTCGTGCCCTGCCGCGTGGCCGCCGCCAGCGCATCCACCGCGCCGTTCATGGCCGCCATCACGGGCTGCAGACCGGTGAGCTTCTGCAGCGCCAGCATCATCACGAAGGCCAGCAGCATGCCCGTCCAGACCGGCCGCCACTGGATGGCCTTGCGGTCCTCCGAGATGGCCCAGCACAGGCCAAGCATGAGGGCGATGCCAATGAGGGGCTGGATGAGTGACACAGTGCTTTCCGGAAGGTTTGTCGGTCAGATCAATGCAGCGTCACGCAAACACCCGCCCTTGCATCAACCGCCGAGCACTGCGTGTCATCGTCGCCTCGGTCACGGTCCAGCCGGCTGCGCGCTGCTCGGCCTTGGCGCCCACAGCCAGCACGCCGGAGGTGTGGCCGATGCGCAGGTGGCTGCGCTCGCCGATCATGGCCGAAGCCATTGTGCCCGGCACGGCGCAGGCAGCGGCCAGGGCCACCGAGCCCGTTCCGGTGAAGGCGTGGTGCAGCTTGCCCATGGACAGGATGCGGGCGAGCAGGTCGATCTCGTGGGCGTCCACGCTCTTTCCTGCCGCGCTGATGTAGCGGGCCGGCGGGGCGATGAAGGCGATCTTCGGCGTCGCCGGCCGGCTGTGGGTGGCAGCTTCAAGGCTCTCCGCCAGACCCATGGCCACGCTGCCGGCTGCGCGGATGGCTTCCAGGCGCGCCAGCAGCGCGGCGTCGCCGTTGATCTGCGGCTGCAGCTCGTCGCCTGCCAGACCCAGATCGGCCGCACGCACGATCACGGTCGGATTGCCGGCGGTGATCAGCGTGGCATCGATCGGCGCACCCACCGCCGGTTCCAGTCGGTCGATCAGGCGGCCGGTGGGGAAGAGCCCGCGGGCATCACCGGCGTCGTCATCCGGCGCCGGGTCCACGAAGGTGAGTTCGATCGGCGCAGCAGCAAAGGCCACGCCGTCCAGCATGAACGCCCCCTGCTCCTGCACCTGCCCCTGCGCAAGCGGCACGCGGGCCACGATGTGCTTGGCGATGTTCATCTGCCAGATGCGCACGATGGCATGGTCGCCATCCGGAATCGGCAGCAGGCCCAGATGAAAGGCGGCCGGGCCGACGGCGGCACTGAGGTTGCCGCAGTTGCCGCTCCAGTCGATGTGACCGGTGTCGACGCTCACCTGGCCGAAGAGGTAGTCGATATCGGCATCGGCACGGGCACTGCGGGCCAGCATCACCACCTTGCTGGTGGACGAGGTGGCGCCGCCCAGACCGTCGATCTGCGCCTTGTAGGGGTCGGGGCTGCCGAGCAGACGGGCCAGCAGCAGGCCGCGGGCCGTTGCATCTTCGGGCAGGTCGGCAGCCCGCAGGAACAGGCCCTTGCTCGTGCCGCCGCGCATCCAGAGCGCTTCAATGCCTTGATGGAACGCGTGGCTCATGCGGATTTGCGCTTTTCCAGCCAGCTGCGAAGGGCCTCGAAGCCCAGTGGCAGGAAGGAAATGAAGATCACGCCCACAATCACCAGCGGCAGGTTGTTCTTCACCACCGGAATGCTGCCGAAGAAGTAGCCGGCGCCCACAAACACGCACACCCAGGCGATGCCCCCCGCGATCGAGAACAGCTGGAAGCGCCCGTGCGGCATGCTGCCGATGCCGGCCACGAAGGGCGCAAAGGTCCGGATGAGCGGCAGGAAGCGGCTCACGACGATGGTGATGCCCCCATGCTTCTCGTAGAAGCTGTGGGTGCGCATCAGCACGTCCCTGGACAACAGCCGGTTGTTCTCATAGTGAAACACCCTGGGCCCGAGCCAGCGGCCAATCCAGTAGTTGCTGGTGTTGCCCAGGATGGCGGCCACGATCAGGATCGCGATCAGCACCCAGACGTTCGGCCCGCCGGCTGCGGCCAGCGCGCCCAGCACGAAGAGCAGGGAGTCACCGGGCAGCCAGGGCGTGACTACGAGCCCGGTCTCGGCAAACACGATGCAGAACACCAGCACATACAGCCAGAGCCCGTACTGCGCCCAGAAGCCGCCGATGTGCTTGTCCAGTTCCAGCACCCAGCGCAGGGCCTCGGTGAGAAATTCCATGCGTCCTTGAATCGTGTCTGCGTTCCGCCCGTGCGGACTGCGCCGATGTTATCTGCCGAAGATGGCGCCCATCTTTCGGCTTCCTGAGCGCGCTCACCGCGTGGCTTGGCGGCGGGTTGTGCCACCCGGCTGCCGTTCGGCACGGGCTCCCTACAATCCGGGCCATGTCTGCTCCGCTGCGCTCCATCGCCCTGCTGCCCGACGCCCTGATCTCGCAGATCGCCGCGGGCGAGGTGGTCGAGCGGCCGGCCAGCGTGGTCAAGGAGCTCGTTGAAAACGCGGTGGACGCGGGCGCCAGCCGCATCACCCTGCGTCTGGAGGCCGGCGGCATCGGCCGCATCTGCGTGGAAGACGACGGCGCCGGCATCGTGGCCGAGGAACTGCCCCTGGCCGTGACGCGCCACGCCACGAGCAAGATCCGCTCGCTCACCGAGCTGGAAAGCGTGGCGAGCTTCGGCTTTCGCGGCGAGGCCCTGGCCGCGATCGCCTCGGTGGCGCACATGAGCGTCACCTCCCGCACGGCCGACGCGCAGGCCGCCACCCTGCTGGACAACGCCACGGGCAGCTGGACGGCCAGCCCGGCCGCCGGCAGCCGCGGCACGGTGGTGGATGTGCGCAACCTCTTTTCCCAGACACCGGCGCGGCGCAAGTTCCTCAAGCAGGAAGGCACGGAGCTGGGCCACTGCATCGAGGCGCTGGACCGTCAGGCGCTCGCCGCGCCGCAGGTGGCCTTCACGGTCATCCACAACGGCAAGGTGCTGCGCAACTACCCCGCCGGCCCGCTGGACGCGCGCATCCGCCAGGTGCTGGGTGAGGACTTCCAGGGCGTGAGCGTGCCGATCGACGCGCACGGCGCCTTGAGCCTGGTGGGCCGGGTGGCCCTGCCCACCGCCGCCAAGGGCCGCGCCAGCCACCAGTACTTCTTTGTGAATGGCCGTGCGGTGCGCGACAAGCTGCTGGCCCATGCCATGCGCGCCGCGTACGAGGATGTGCTGCATGGCCAGCTGCAGCCGGACTACTGCCTCTTTCTGTCCGTGGACCCGATGGCGGTGGATGTGAACGTGCACCCGGCCAAGGCCGAGGTCCGCTTTCGCGACAGTCGCGCCGTGCACGGCTTTGTGGTGCAGGCCATCAAGAGCGCGCTCTCACGGACGGCGGGCATGGCCGGACCGGCCGCCCCCACCGCACCGGCACCGGCCCCAGCAGCGCCCCTGCCCTACCCGCTGCCGCAGCAGCAGCCCATGTTTGCGGCAGAGCGCTCCAGCGCCTATCTCGCCTTTGTGCAGCAGGCGCTCGCGCAGCCCGCATCCCACGAGGCACCTGCCGCGTTCCGCTTGCCTGGTGCGGATCTTCAAGGCATGCCGCTGGAGAACGGCTCCGGACAAGCGTCTTCAGGCAGAGGGCCTGAAGATCCGCACCAGACAAGCGAGAACGAGGGCACGCCCCTGGGCTTTGCCATCGCCCAGCTGCACGGCATCTACATCCTCGCCCAGAACAGCCGCGGGCTGGTGCTGGTGGACATGCATGCCGCGCACGAACGCATCCTGTACGAGCAGCTCAAGCGCTCGCTGGATGCCCGCACCGTGGAAGCGCAGAGCCTGCTGGTGCCGCTGCCCGTGCTGCTCACGGCCGAACAGGCGCAGGCGGCGGCCGATGAACCGGCTGCGCTGGCGCAACTGGGCTTCGAGTACTCCATGGCCTCCGAAACGCAGGCGCTGCTGCGCGCCGTGCCGCGGCTCCTGGTCAGTGACGGAAACTCGGCCGACGCCACGCAGCTGTTCCGCGACGTGCTCGATGAAATGGCGCAAAGCGGCTCCGCCACGGTGGTGGAAGCCACCCGCAACGAGCTGCTGGCCACCATGGCCTGCCACGCCGCCGTGCGCGCCAATCGTGCGCTGACCCTGCCCGAGATGAACGCGCTGCTGCGCCAGATGGAAGCCACCGAGCGCGCCGACCAATGCAACCACGGCCGGCCCACCTGGGTGCAGTGGAGCCTGGCCGAGCTGGATCGGCTCTTCATGCGCGGGAAGTGATGGGCAGCATTTCGGTACTGAACCCCGCGCAGCTTTTCGACCGCTTCGATGCGCTGGTCATCAGCGGCCCCACGGCCAGCGGCAAGTCCGCGCTCGCCCTGCAGCTCGCCGCCGCATGGGCGGGTCAGCAGCCCTGCGAGATCATCAGCATGGATTCCGCGCAGGTCTACCGCGGCATGAATATCGGCACGGCCAAGCCCACGGCTGCCGAGCAGGCTGCGGTGCCGCACCATCTGATTGATCTGATCGACCCGGCGGAGGCCTACAGCGCCGCGCAGTTTGCGCGCGATGTGTGCTCGCTCACGCCCGCCATCCGCGCGCGCGGTGCGCTGCCGCTGATCGTGGGGGGCACCATGCTCTATTTCAAGGCGCTGACCGAGGGCTTGAGCACACTGCCCCAGGCCGATGCAGCCCTGCGCGCACGCATTGATGCCGAAGCTGCCGCCCAGGGCTGGCCCGCGATGCACGCGCGGCTCGCCACACTCGACCCCGCCACCGCGGCGCGCCTGGCGCCGAACGACAAGCAGCGCATCCAGCGCGCACTCGAAGTGATCGAGCTCACCGGGCAGCCCCTGTCTGAACTGCAGCGGGGCGCCGCAAACGAAGCGCCACCGCTGCGCCTGCTGCACATCAGCATTCAGCCCGAGCGCAATCTGCGCCGCGAGGCCGCCGAGCAGCGCTTTGACGCCATGCTCGCCGCCGGCCTGCTGGACGAAGTGCGCGCACTGAAGGCGCGCGGTGATCTGCACGCCGACCTGCCGAGCATCCGCAGCGTGGGCTACCGCCAGCTCTGGGAACACCTCGATGGCCAGTGCGATCTGGCCAGCGCACGCGAACGCGCCATTACCGCCACGCGCCAGCTGGCCAAGCGGCAGATGACCTGGCTGCGCGGGCTGGGGGCAGACGTGGTGCTGCAAGCGCCTTCGCTGCCCGATCTGCTCGCGGCCCTTGAGAAGCAAGCCGCATGACCCGGTCCGCCGCCTACCTGAGCCTGTGGGCCAGCATGACGCTGGTGGGCACCTACGTGGCCCTGTCCAAGCCGCTGACGGCTGCGCTGCCGGTGTTCATTCTCGCCGGCCTGCGCTTTGGCATTGCGGCGGTGGTGATGCTGCCCTGGCTGAGGCGCCGGGCAGACGAAGCACCGCTTTCGCCCGCAAGCCGCATGTGGCTCTTCTGGCAAAGCTTCTTCGGCAACTTCCTGTTCTCGGCCTGCATGCTGTACGGCGTGGCGCTGTCTTCGGCCAGCGCAGCGGGCATCATCATGAGCCTGATTCCCGCGGCAGTGGCGCTCTTGTCCTGGCTGATGCTGGGTGAGCGGCCGGGCGGGCGGGTCATCGTTGCGCTGCTGCTGGCCGTGGCGGCCATTGCCTTCATCAACCTGGCCAAGCTGGACAGTGCAGGCACCGCATCGGCAGCGCAGGTGCGCACCGCGCTGCTGGGCAATGCGCTGCTGCTTGGCGCCGTGTTCTGCGAGGCGCTGTATGTCGTGATCGGCAAGCGCCTGGCCGATCAGGTATCGCCCAAGCGCGTGTCGGCGCTCATCAACCTGGTGGGCCTGGCGCTCACCCTGCCCTTTGCCATCGGCACCTATGTGCTGATGACGCCGCGCTTCGATTTTGCAGACGTCAGCACTCAGAGCTGGCTGCTGCTGGTGTTCTATTCACTCGCGGCCAGCCAATGGGCGGTGTGGCTGTGGATGACCGGGCTGAAGAAGGTGCCGGCCTCGCAGGCGGGCGTGTTCACGGTGGCACTGCCGATTGCGTCCTGCCTCGTGGGCGCACTGTTCCTGGGCGAGCGTCTGGCCTGGCCGCACGGGCTGGCCTTTGCCTGTGCTGCAGCGGGTGTGTGGCTCATTGCCACGGCAACGCCCGACAGCAAGACGCACTAGACGCAAGGCTGTCAGCGCGCTTCCTACAAGCGCAGAACTGGGCGCCCTTCCCGCCGCTCATCACCTTTGCTGGCACGCCGATTGCTCGCCTATGGTGGACCCAACACATCCTGAAACCACCGCGGTGACCGTGCCGTGTCTTCCGCACCCGGCGCAGCCGCGTTAAGTTTTCAGGATCGTGTCTGCATGGAGGATCAGTGCAATGTCCATCGCCGTCGCCAATGTGAAGTCCGTCTATGACCCGAGCAAGATCGAGCGGGCCCTGAACGAGCTGACTGCGAGTGCGAACGACGCACTGAAGTCCACCTACGAAAAGATGATCCGCATGGGCGGCGAGCGCTTCTGCGTGAAGCCCAGCGAAATTCCGCAGATCGATGCGCTGGCCGAGGCCCTGCCCAACTTTGCCGAGCCCCTGGCTGATCTGCGCAAGCAGGTGGCCCTGTGCGCCAGCAGCGGCGATCCGCTGGAGATCACGCCCATGCTGCTGCTGGGCGAGCCCGGCATCGGCAAGACGCACTTTGCACGCAAGGTCTCCGATCTGCTGGGCACCAACCACGCCTTCATGAGCATGAGCAGCATGACGGCCGGCTGGGTGATCTCCGGGGCCAGCAGCCAGTGGAAGAACGCCAAGCCGGGCAAGGTCTTCGAGACCCTGGTGAACGGCGAGTACGCCAATCCGCTCATGCTGATCGACGAGGTGGACAAGGCCGCCAATCAGACCCAGTACGACCCGCTGGGCGCGCTCTACAGCCTGCTGGAGCACGACACCGCAAGCGCCTTCATCGATGAATTCGCCGAGGTGCCGATCGACTGCTCGCAGGTGATCTGGATTGCCACGGCCAATGATGCCCGTGCCATTCCGGAGCCGATTCTGAACCGCATGAATGTGTACGAGATCGCGTCGCCGGACGCCGATGGCCTGCGCCGCATTGCCGAGACCCTCTACAACGAGCTGCGCGCCTCCCATGCCTGGGGCGACGAGTTCGAGCCGGAGATCAACGAGCTGGCGCTGTCGCGCCTGTCTGAACTCAAGCCGCGCGACATGCGCCGCATGCTGCTCAACGCCTTCGGCTCGGCCAAGCTGGCGGGCC
>DASSQC010000350.1:0-2251 GCA_035702705.1 Burkholderiaceae bacterium
ATCTGGTCGCCGACGCCGTCGTGGTCCCAGCAGGCGACGAGCCGTTGTACGGCGAGACCATCCTGCGACTGCCGCGCTGCTACCAGGTCAACGATGACCGGCGTGTGCTGCCGGCGCCAGCGCCGAGGGCGGCGCTGGGACTGCCGGAGGATGCCCTGGTGCTGTGCAATTTCAATCAGGCGTTCAAGTGGAGCGCGCCCTACCTTGAGGTCTGGCTCGATGCCTTGCGCAGTTGCCCCGATGCGGTGCTGTGGCTGCTTGACCCCGGGGTCGGGGCGCGCGAGGCCATCGTCCAGTCAGCTGACCGCGCTGGCGTCGCCGGCCGCCTGCACTGGGCGCCGCGGCTGCCCGCTGCGCAACATCTGGCGCGGCTTGGCGCCGCTGATCTGGCGCTGGACCAGTTGCCGGTGGCCTCGCATACCACCGCCGCCGATGCGCTGTGGATGGCGGTGCCAGTACTCACTCAACTGGGAGAGGGCTTCCATGGCCGGGTCGCGGCGAGTCTGTTGCAGGCAGTCGAGCTTGAACACTGGGTGGCGCGCGACTTCCAGGACTATGCCGACAAACTGCAGGCGCTGCTTCAGGAGCCCGGCCGTATTGACTTGGCCGGCAGTCATCTGGCGGCGCAGCGCTTGCGGCTGCCGCTGTTCGACACCACCGCGTTCGCCCGCGATTGGGAAACATTGCTGCGCTCGCTCTGTGAATCATGACCGGTTGACCCGAGCCAGAACTCAGCAACTTTTCGCTGAAACGACCACTGCATCTCGCTTAGCCTCAAGAACTGTCCAAAGTCGACTTTTAGCCAAACGGGGCATCCAGGCGAGATGCAGCGGTCGTTCCGTGAGAAAGCTGATGCTACGCGGCAGCGCTGATCCTGTCAGTTGCCCCCCGCCTGTGGCTGCACGCGTTTGGCACAATCTCGGATTGCCCATTTCTGGCTGATCGCATGTTTCCCTACGACCGCTTCGTCAAGTTCGAAGAGTTGACCGCGCTGTTGCGCAAGGCGGTTGACGCCCATCCCAATCTCGCCCGCATGGCCTCGATCGGACAGAGTTACGAGGGCCGCTCGATCTGGTGTGTGACGCTGACCAACCTGGCCACTGGCGAGCCGCTCAGCAAGCCGGCGTTCTATGTCGACGCCAACATCCATGCCACCGAACTTTCCGGCTCGGTGGCCGCCTTGAAGCTGATCGACACCCTGCTCAGCCACTACGGCAAGCGCGACGACATCACACGGCTGCTCGACAGCCGCACGGTCTATGTCATTCCACGCGTCAACCCGGACGGTGCCGAATGGGCGATGGCCGACAAGCCCAAATTCATTCGTTCGTCGGTGCGCCCCTACCCCTATGACGAGGATGCGATCGAGGGCCTCGAAGCCGAAGACATCGATGGTGATGGCCGCATTCTGCTGATGCGCTTCCGCGACGACAACGGCCCATGGAAAAAGCATCCCGGCGAGCCGCGCCTGATGGTGCGTCGCGATCCGGTCGAAAGCGGCGGCGAGTACTACCGCATCGTGAGCGAAGGCCGCATCAAAAACTACGACGGCTTCAACCTGCCGGTGGCGCGGCCCAAGACCGGCCTCGATCTCAACCGCAATTTCCCCGAGGAATGGCGACCGGAGAGCCTGCAGCTGGGCGCCGGTGACTTCCCGACCAGCGAGCCCGAAGTGCGCGCCTGCGTCGAGTTCATCAATCGCCACCGCAACATCTGCGGCGGCGTGTTCTTCCACACCTGGAGCGGTGTCCTGCTGCGCCCGTTCGGCACCAAGGCCGACGACGAGATGCCACCGGAAGATCTCTGGGTGTTCCAGACCCAAGGCAAGAAAGGCGAGGAACTCACCGGCTACCCGGCCATCAGCGTGTTCCACGAGTTCAAGTACCACCCGAAGGAAGTCATCACTGGCACCCAGGACTGGCTCTACACCGAGCTGGGCTCGTATGCCTGGGTGGTCGAGATCTGGTGCCCGATGCGCGAGGCGGGCATCAAGGATTACAAGTACATCGACTGGTTCCGCAACCATCCGGTCGAAGACGACCTGAAGCTGCTCAAGTGGACTGACGAGACCCACCAGGGCAAGGGCTATGTCGACTGGTATGAGTTCGATCATCCGGAACTCGGCAAAGTCGAGCTGGGGGGCTGGAACCGCTTCCACACATTCAGCAATCCGCCGCCGCACCTGATGGAGAAGGAAGTCGAGAAATTCCCCGACTGGATCATCTTCCAGGCACTGATGTCGCCCAAGCTC
>DASSQC010000351.1:0-4269 GCA_035702705.1 Burkholderiaceae bacterium
GCTGGTACCCGCGGCGCAGTACTTCAGTGGCACCTTGCATGGATCGCGGCTGCCCACACAGGTAGCGGTGCCCGGCACTCAGGCTGGCACGATGCGCACTCCACCATCGGGCCACCTTGCTGCGGTCAGGCCAACCCAGCGCCCCGTCATGCGCAGCGTGGGCGTCAGCATCGGCATCGAAGCCAGCCGGCGGGTCACGGCGCAGGGTCAGCGGATCAAGGTCCGCGCCGGTGATCAGCGCAAACGCCTCGCCCGCCAAGCGTGCATGCGCATCGTCGTCCATCAGCTCGATCAGCCAATTGATCGCGAGCGTGTCGCCGAGCAGCCCGCTGGCGCGGATCGCAAGCCGGCGGCTGCCTTCGGACTGCGCAAGCGCACCGATCCAAGCGCGGGCTGCCTGGGGCTC
Source organism: Burkholderiaceae bacterium (assembly GCA_035702705.1). Taxonomy (GTDB): domain Bacteria; phylum Pseudomonadota; class Gammaproteobacteria; order Burkholderiales; family Burkholderiaceae_C; genus Piscinibacterium. The sequence goes on from DASSQC010000351.1 coordinate 407, forward strand.
CAGAGCCTGCACGAGGAACGGCAGCAGCTCATCAGCCGCGGCAACGGACTCGGAGGAACAGCGCGCCAGCGCGGCATCCGCCTGATCGTCTGCCATCAGCGCCAGGGCGCGGGCCGCGGCAAGGCGGACCTGAGCATCGGGATCCGCCAGGGCAAGGCGGACCTGGGCGACAAGGTTCACGCACTTGAGCGCACCGACAAGCGTGAGCGTCGAGGCACGCACGGCCGGTTCGTCATCGGCAATGAAGCGCCCCGTGGCACCCTGCGGGAGGGTGCGGCGCTGCACGAAGACGCTGAGGGCAAGCGCACGGTGTACCGGAACAGGCGAGGCAAGCAAGCGTGTGCAGATGGGTTCGACGTCCGCCCATGGCTGCCAGGTCAGCGCGCTGGACAGCGCCGCAGCCAGGCCGTCCTGCGCTGCGGCCAGCGCACACAGCCTTGCAAGCTGAGCCAGATCGCCGTGCGCGCAAGCCAGCCAGGCGAGGACGAACAGGTCGCCCGGATCGCCCGCATCGTTGGACTGCTGTGCGGTCTCTGTGCCGACTCGTCCTGCAATCCGTAGAGCTTCGAGATGTGCGATCAGTCGTTCGTCCAGACGCCCCAGATGAACAAGATCAAAGTTCGGTGCATGCGCGGCCCGGGTTCGGGCACGCCAAAGAAATGCCGCCTCGGATACGTGAGTCTCGATGATCGCGCGATTGTTCAGCGCCGAGATGTGGGCCGCGGCGAACCCCAGGTCACTTCGCCAAGGAACGACGGGTGCAGTGAGCATCATCGGATCGTCCTCATGGGGTGTGCAGGCGTCTGCAGCCGGCTCAGTTGAGTTCGACCGAGCCGCCTCGGATGCGGTTGGCGCGGACAGCCTCGGAAATGATGGTCTCCCCGCGGATCTCCACCCGGCCGTCGGCACGCAAGCGCAACTGTGCCTTGCCGCAGCGCAAGCTGATTTCCTCGGTCGCCAGTAGGGCGATCTTGCGGCCATCCGCCTCGACTTCAATGGCACTCTCCGGGCGCGCAGCGGGCCATCCCGGCTGCCCGGCCAGCACTCCGATCACCAACCACTGCACATCGTTTCCGGCAAACGGCAGGATCGCCAACCGACGACCGAGATGCTTGCCGTCCAGACTGAGCACGGACTCTGCCTGCTCGGCCACACACTCGCCAGGCCGAAGGATCATCGGGCGGCAGCCACCCTGGGCGAAACCGATCAGCACTGCACCTTGCGCGGTGGTCGCCGTGGCGGCCGGGCGCATTGCCAGGGTCTCTGCGGCGTCCAACCCGTCAGCAATGGAAGCATCGCCTTCAGGCAGCGTGCAGTGCTCGTCGGCAAGGAACGCTCCATCTTTCAGAAAATCCGGATCGCGATTCATCTGCATCTCCCTGGCGGCTAGTTCTGCTTGACCGCGCTGCCCTTGAGGATCACGTCGCCGGATGCCTTGACGTTGATCTTGCCGCTGCCGTCGATCGTGATGTCCTTGCCCTTGAGCGTGATCGTGCCGTCGCTCTTCATGACCAGGCTCGCACTGCCCACCTTGAAGGCAATGCTGTCACCCGCCTCCACGGTCCAGGCCTTGGCGATCTTCATGGTGTCGCCGCCGTCAATCTTGGTCTGCCGGTCCTTGGTCACCGCGCGGCTCTCGGCGCCACCGATCGTGGTGCTCAGATCCTTGCCCGCCTTGACGGTCCGGCTGTCAGACACCGTCACTGACTGACTTGCACCCACCGTGGTCGTTTGATGCGCACCGACCGCGACCATCTGATAGGCCCCGATGGTCACGCTCTGAAACGCGCCGATCGCCACTTCCTGGGCAGCGCCGATGGCGATGGTTTCATTCACGCCAACCGCATGGGTGCGTTGCAGCGCCACGGTCTTGGTCTCGCTGCTGCCGACCGTGACTGATCGATTCGATCCGATCGTGATGGACTCGTTGATCCCGACGGTTTCCGTGCGGTTCTTGCCGATCGAAATCGTCTCGTCCTTGTCGACTGTTTCGGTGCGCGCGCCATGCACCGTGATGGTCTCGTTGTTGTCGACGGTCTCGGTGCGATCGTGCTTGATGTGGCTGGTTTCATCATGGTCGACGGTCTTCCTGCGGTCGTGCCCCACCCAGTGGGTCTCGTCGTTCTCGACCTCGATGTCCTGGTTCTTCTCGGCGTGGATCCAGAGCTGCTCGTCGCCCTTCTTGTCCTCGAAGCGGATGGCGTTCGCGTTCGCTGCGGAGCCGCCCTGACTGGAGCGTGTGAGCAGCCCGGTCTGGGTCGTGTTGGCCGGCAGGTCCCAGGGTGGCATGTTCAGGTCGTTGTAGACACGGCCGGTGATGATCGGCTGGTCCGGGTCGCCTTCGAGGAAGTCCACGATGACCTCCTGGCCGATGCGCGGAATGGCCTGGAAGCCGAAGTTCTTGCCAGCCCAGGGCTGGCTCACGCGAACCCAGCACGAGGACTTGTCATCCTTCTTGCCGTAGCGATCCCAGTGGAACTGGACCTTCACGCGGCCGTATTCATCACAGTAGATCTCCTCACCCCCGGGCCCGACCACACGTGCGGTCTGCGGGCCCTGCACGAAGGGCTTGGGTGTCAGGCGCTCGGGCCGATAGGCCACCGCGGCATCCAGCACGGTGAAGTCGCAGTGGTAGCGGCTGCCTTCCTGCGCCTGGGTGGCCTCGTAGTCGGCCTGCTCGATGCTGATGCGCGTGCTGGTGACGAGGTACTCGGTGTTCTCGGCCTTGCGCGGCACACCCTTGAGCTTGAAGGTGCGGCCGCACGCAAGCCCGCGCGCATCGCTTGCGCCCTCGCCCTGGCAGGCGCGGGCATTGAAGGCCTCCATGCGCAGCTGGGCGTACTGCGAACCGTCCGCCTCCTTCACGTACAGGCCCGGGTAGTCATAGATCTCGCCTTCGGCCTGGGCATGCTTCTGCGGGTCGGCGCGCAGCTGCTTGAGGTCCACGCTTGAGCGCGTGAAGTCGTAGTCCTGCAGCACCACCTTGCCGGGCTGCACCTGCTGCATCAGTTTCCAGGCAAGCACGGACTCACGCTCCTTGCGCAGCACCTCGTTCTGGTTGCGGTACGCGATCTCTTCGTAATCCGGGTACGGCTTGTGCTTGCTGATGCTGTCGGTCAGCACCAGCGTGTGCTTGTCCTTGGCGTGCTCGAAGTACCAGCCGATGCCCTCGAGCTCGAGCAGGCGCATGACGAAATTGAGATCGGTCTCGCGGTACTGCACCGTGTACACACGCGGCGAGTAGCTTCCGGTCAGACGCCACTCGAACTTGGCGTCCGGGTAGTCCGCGAACACATCGCTGACGATGTCCTTGACCGTCTTGTTCTGAAAGACCTTGCAGTCACTGGTGCGTGAGAGCAGCCACAGCCAGGGACGCACCTGGGCGTGATAGACCAGGTGCCGGCCCCGGCGGCCGAGCTGCATCATCTGGATGATCAGGCCGTTGAAGTGCCGCTGAGTACCGTCCTGCAGGTTGAGCTCGATGTCCAGCCCCTTGCCCAGCAGCTTGGTGTAGTCGATGTTGGCGTCTTCGGAGAGCAGCTCCACGGCCACCGTGGGCATCTGGCAAAGGGCCTCGTGGATCTGCGCGGCGCGCAGCAGCAGCTTGTCGCCCCCGAGCGGAGTGGAGACACTTGCCAGCACGGCACCCTGCGGACTGTCTTCGGCCACGGCAACCCCGATTGCGACACCTCAGAGATTGTGTGCCTCGCCCTGTTGTTCGTCAGTCACTGAAAGCCGGTATCGAGCGTGCTCTGCATGCTGGCGGTCTGCATGGACCGGCGAGCCATCCCGCAAGCGCGGGATTCGCTGCAGATGGCAGCGTCACGCGGGCGCAGTAGATTGCAGCTTCTGCTCCAAACCTG
>DASSQC010000352.1:0-5128 GCA_035702705.1 Burkholderiaceae bacterium
CTGTGCCGCCTTCGTGTCAGGTGATGCACAAAAGAAAAAGGCCCGGCGTGGAAACGCCGGGCCTGAAACCACCAAGTAATGGGATCGGTGGAGGAGACATGACCGAAGCTTAGAGCAATTGCTGCGCTGCAAAATGGAAAAATGAGCGAGTGTCTGGAGGGGGTTTTCTAAAGCTCTTCATGGTGCATGATCATGCACCTCGTCGAGCCGGATCTCGCACAGGAATGGTGCGGCGCAAAAGAATGCAGGGTGTTCGCGTTGCTGCGCCCCGGCCAGTACGTATTCAGTGAGCGCGCAAGCTGCGCGCGAAGGAGTTTGAGATGGAATGCACGGTTCGATGGGCGGGCCCGCACGGGATGCAATTCATTGCCGATACCGGCAGCGGTCATACGGCGGTGATGGACGGCGCAGTGGAGGGGGGCGGACACAATCTGGCGCCGCGACCCATGGAGATGCTGCTCGCCGGAGCAGGCGGCTGCACCGCCTATGACGTGGTCCTGATCCTGAAGCGCGGCCGCCTCGACGTACAGGGTTGCGAGGTGTCCATCCAGGCCGATCGGGCCGCAGAGGATCCCAAGGTCTTCACGGCGATTCGGATGCACTTCCGGGTTCGCGGTACGAACTTGCCCGCCGCTGCCGTCGAGCGTGCGATCAAGCTGTCGCATGACAAATACTGTTCGGCGACCGCAATGCTTGCGAAAACCGCGAGCATCTCGACCAGTTTCGAGATCGTCTGAGGCGTGGCGCGTCAGACGTAATGCGCGACGGTCGTCATGACCTTCGCGGACGCCCGCATCACGGCTTTGAACGGTTCCGGTAGTTCTTCTGCGCCCAGCTGCTCTGCCTGATGGGCGTGGTGCATCTCATCGGCCTTCATGGCGTCAACGATCGCGCGAGATCGGGCATCCCCATCGGGCAGCCGATCCAGATGGCCGGCGAGATGCGCTTCCACCTGGCGCTCGGTTTCGGCCATCAGGCCGAGGCCTTTGGCGTCCGAAAGTCTGGCTGAGACGAATCCGAGAGCAAATGCGCCGGCGTACCACAGCGGATTGAGGTGGCTGGGGCGGGCGCCCAACTCCTCAAGGCGCTTGCCTGTCCACGCCAGATGGTCCTGCTCCTCGCGTGCGGCATCCTTGAAGAAGCGGCGCAACTCCGGATTTGATGTGCCGATCGCATGGCCTTGATAAAGAGCCTGTGCACACACCTCCCCGGTGTGATTGACCCGCATCAACTGGCCGGACAGCGTCGGCGCTTGGGGTAAGTCCGGCGTCTGGCCTGCAGGGTTGGGGCGCTTGGCGCTCAGTGCTCCGCTGAGTGTGCGGAGCACGGTATCCATTTCAAGTACGACAGTGTCGATGAGGGACGTGGGTGTTCGGTTCACGGTGTGCTTCCAGTGTCCGCGGCGACTTGCACCATACGCAGCGTTGGGATTGTCGCTGCAGGCAGTTCGTAGGCCCTGTTGCGCTTTGTCGCGGATTCATCGTGAATTGCTAATTTCGCATTGCCCCTGGCATGCGGCGGCTCGCGGAGTTGCTTGACTGGCGGTCATGCCGCGGCCCACCTGCGCGCGTTGCACTGCGACAACAAGATTCGGGGTTGCCGCAACAAGCGCTGGCGTCCAATTTGGATGGGAGCGATGCCTCTGCGACAATCCAAACAGGCTTCCACAAGCTGGGAAGTTGTGACCAAGCATCCTCCAACTCAAACCGCTTGCGTCCTGTGAATAACCAACCCTCGGAGAGCTACTCAATGAAGAAATCTCTGCTCGCACTCGCAGTGCTCGGCACGTTCGGCGGTATCGCTGCTGCTCAAACCAGCGTGACCCTGTACGGCATCGTCGATGCCAACATTTCCCGCTTCGAAGCTGGCGACAAGGCCGCTCCGGGCACCGCCGGCACGACCGTGGTCCGGATGAATGACGGCACCACCAACGGCATCAACGGTTCGCGCTGGGGTCTGCGTGGTTCGGAAGATCTGGGCGGCGGCACGCGCGCCATCTTCACCCTCGAATCCGGCTTCAATATCGACACCGGCAACTCGGCACAGGGTGGCCGCCTGTTCGGTCGTCAAGCTTTCCTGGGTGTCGCCGGCAGCTTCGGTCAAGTGACCCTCGGCCGCCAGCAAACCCCGACGTGGCTGACGATGGCGATTGCCGACCCGTTCGGCCAAGGCCAGGTTGGTAACGTTGCCGGCGGTTTCAGCACCGGCCGTACCGATCTCCCGTTGTTCATTGCACCCGCCACGAACTCTGCTTCGCTGGGCGGTGTCCGCAACGACAACTCGGTGAACTATCGCACCCCGAACTTCGACGGCTTCGTGGCTGACTTCCAGTATCGCCTGGGCGAGACTGTCGGCAACGTGTCCCGCGGCCGCCAGTTCAACGTGTCCGGCACGTACACCAGCGGCCCGTTGAGCGTGGGCGCTGCATACCAGCAGGAAAAGGCCGTCGCAACCGGTGCCACCCGCAACAAGGTGACCATGGTCGTCGGCTCGTTTGATCTGGGTGTGGCTCGCCTGCACGCAGGTATCCAGAGCAACCGTGATCTGGAAGTTCCGACCACGCTGTCTACCGATGGTCTGCTGAACAAGCACACCGTGTACACGGTGGGTGCGACCGTTCCGCTGGCTCCGTTCACGCTGCTGGCCAACTACACCAGCGCGAAGTTCGAAGACCCCCAGCTGGTCAACAACGTCGTGACCCCGACGTCTGAAGGGACTGTTGGCAAGTTTGCTCTGGGCGCCCAATACAACCTGTCGCGTCGTTCGATTCTGTACACGGGCTTTGCAATCGCCACCGGCGATTTCAAGGACAGCGTGACCGAGAAGACGGCTGTGAACGTGGGCGTGCGCCACGCATTCTGATCAGCGTCGATCTGATCGATCAAGCCGGAAAGCGGGGGCGTCAAACCCCCCGCTTTTTTGCAGGCTGAAGAATTAGTTTGGGATCTGGGTCATCTTGGAGACACCAATGAAGAAATCAATCATCAGCACCGCCGTCGTTTCAGCGCTTGCCGCAGCATCCTTTGGTGCAGCCGCGCAGACCTCGGTGACGCTCTACGGCATCGTCGATGCAGCCATCACGAATGTGAGTGGCGTGAGAACTGCGACCGGTGATCAGGGCCGTGTGACTGCCGTGAGCAGCGGCGTGCTCGACGGGTCCCGTTGGGGCATCCGCGGTACCGAAGACCTCGGCGGCGGCGTTCGCGCCCTGTTCTTGCTCGAAAGCCGCTTCGAGATCGACAACGGCAACACGAGCAATCGCCCAGTGTCCGGCACGCAAGTCCCTGAGCGCTTCTTCTCGGTGGGGGGCAGTGGTTCCCTGCCGGCCCCGAATGCAACGGCCGCTCTGAATGTCAACTGCGGTGGCCGCACGACTGACGGTTCCGTGATCGGCGCGCGTCTTCTGCCCGGCGGTCCGGTTGCGGCGCAAGTCGCTGCTGCGCAAGTCGCCTGCGGCGTGTACGGTCAAGCCTATCCTGCGCTCGCCACTGCCTCGTATGGCGTGAACATCCCCGGCCGTCTCTTTGACCGTCAAGCATTCATGGGCCTGGTCACTCCGGTCGGCGCATTCCTGATGGGGCGTCAGTACACCCCCGCATTCGAAACCTTTGCGACCTTCGATGTAACAGGTACGTCCTCGCCGATCGGTCCTGGTCAACTGGCCACGTTGCCGGCGCTGCTCGAAATCCGCGAGAGCAACACGATTTCCTACCGCATTGAACTCGGTGGTATCAAGGCGCAAGCCATGTACGGCCTTGGTGAAACCGTGGGTTCCGACAAGGCGAGCCGCCTCTGGGGGATCAACGCGTCCTACACCACCAGCGACTTCGGCGTGGGTGCGGGCCACAATGAGCGTACGAACGAGCTGGGTCAGAAGTCGCTCAAGACCACCGTGCTGGGCGCCTATGGCGTGTTCGGTCCGTTCAAGCTGACGGCTGTTGCCGGCCAGTTCAAGGACGACGCACCCAACGGCATCGCTGCCTTCCGTACGCAGGTGCGCAGTGGCGTGATCGGCACGATCAACACCACGCCTGCGCTGGCTGCTCTGGTGCCGTTCGCGGCAACCGTGGGCGACAACGCAGCCAACGCCGCCTACGACGCCTTCAAGCAGGACGGCGTCGTGTACGGCGTGGGTGGTGAGTACAAGACCGGTCCGCACAAGATCTGGGTTACCTACAACAAGTACAACGACAAGCGTCCCGCCGACGCCGATGTCGAGTCTGCAGGTGTGGCCTATATCTACGCACTGTCGCCGCGTACCAGCCTGTACACGACCTTCGTGCAGTTCATGAACGGTCGTACCGCTCAGGCGCTGCCTGGCGGCAATGGCTTCCTTGGCGGCGTGGCCTTTGCGCCCAACACGGACAACCGTGGCATGGCGTTCGGTATCCAGCACCGCTTCTGAGTCATTGCAAGCACGCCGCTCCGGCGGTGTGCGCAGGCAGGAACAACAAGGGCCCCTCGGGGCCCTTGTTGCTTTCCAGCGATGCTATTGGGTCTCAGCCAGCTTGTGAGCGCTCAATACAGACTGCGTCTTGCGCGGCGGCTGCCCTTGTGCTGCTCGGTCTGACGCTGGCAAGGGCTTGCTGTACGCACAGCCGCGTCCCGAAGGCGGCCGCTTGGAGCAGCCCTGAACGACCGAGGCTAGGCTTGCCTGCCGACGCGTCGGACTAGCGCTTCTTGACGACCTTTACCTCGGCACCGCGGCGACTGACTTCGTAGCCATAGGCTGCAAGCACCTTGGTCCCTTCAAGGCCCTTGATATAGGCGTTGCCCTGCATTTGCATGACCTTCACCTTGATCGCAGTCACGCAGGGGTCGACAGCAGGCAGTCCGAACAGCCAGGCCTCAGTGACGGGCCGGATGCTGTTGATCTCGTGCGTCGCCTGGGCTTCCGGCCCGAGGCAAAGGATGTGACCTTCGCGCCCGAACACGGGTAGCCCGTCCAGAGGCTTCTCGAACTCGTAGACGGTGCCACCGTCGTAGCGCACACCGGTGGCAAGGTCGTGCCACTTCTCACCACGCGGAAAGTAGACGACGCTCTTGCCGCTGTCGGACAGGATCGGGGCGACCAACAGCGCCGGACCGAAGAGATACTGATCGGGCCAGCGATGCGCCTCGGGATCGT
>DASSQC010000353.1:0-7429 GCA_035702705.1 Burkholderiaceae bacterium
CTCACGCAGCAAAAAGGCCCGGATGTTCCGGGCCTTTTTGCTTGCGACGCGGCGCAGCGTCACATCTGCTTGAACAGCCCCAGATAGCTGCGGCTGACTTCGAGCTTCTCCGGGTGGCCCACGACGCTGACGATCTTGTGACCGCGATCGTCGTTGACCACACCGGCGATCTTGCGCGCGTTCACCAGGGTGGAGCGATGGATCTGCCAGAAGAGGTCCGGGTCGAGCTCATCGACCAGCTCCTTGATGGGCTTGCGGATCAGGGCCTCGAACTTCTCGGTCTGCACGCGGGTGTACTTCTCGTCGCTGATGCAGAACAGCACGTCTTCCACCGGAATCAGGCGCAGCTGCGCGCCCACGGTGGCCTGGATCCACTTCAGGTATTCCTTCTTGCCGCCGGACATCGCCAGCTTGAGCTGATTGAGCAGCTCATCAAGCGCCGCTGGCTGGCCGGCGCCGCCCAGGCGCTGCTTGAGCCGTTCCACGGTGGTGGCCAGTCGCGCCGGTTCGGCGGGCTTGAGCACATAGTCCACCGCGCCGCGCTCGAAGGCGCTGACCGCGTACTCGTCATAGGCCGTGACGAACACGAGGTGGCAATCCGGACGGGACTGCTGGATCAGGCTGGCGGCCTCGATGCCGGTCATGCCGGGCATGCGGATATCGAGGAACGCAATTTGCGGCGCATGCGTGTTGACGAGTTCCACGGCTTCCATGCCGTTCCTCGCCTCGGCCAGCACCTCGAGTTCGGGCCAGACTTCAGACAGACGCAGGCGGATCTGGTCGCGCATGAGGCGCTCGTCGTCCGCGATGATGGCGGTAGGCAATCGGGGCTCCTTCAGGGTCGGGGCGCCGGCGGCATGGCCGCCCGGGCCGGCTTGCGAAGCAGCCACCATAGCAAGATCAGCAGCGGCGCGGCAGGCAGGGCCACGGCACCGACCAGCGCAAGCGCGGCCAACAGGATGCCTGCCAGGCCGAGTGCAAGGCCGAGCGCCAGCACGCCCGGCACAAGCACCATGAAGATCCAGAGCAGCACGAAGAAGCTGCCAAAGTACAGGCCCAGCATCGCGACGAACAGCAAGGGCTGGGTGCTGATGATCTGGGTCAGAGGCAGGCAGGTCTGGGTCTGGTCCTCGACCCAGAAGGCGCCCAGGCTGATGCTCTGCAGCGAGCGCTGTGCGCCACCGATCTCCACATGCAGCACGGTGCCCTTGCCGGGGTCGCGCATGGCTGCACCGGGGTTCTCGGCAACAGTCAGCATGGCCCCGACGCACAGCTGCGGCGGCAGCCAGGACTTGAACAGGGTGGCGCCGCCCACCAGCAGCAGCGTCAGGGCAAGCGCCGCCGTGGCGGCCAGGCTGGTGGCCGCCGCAGCCCGGCTGCGCCAGCGATTCATTGCACTCATTCAGTCTCCCCGCTCGATTCGGCACGGCGTACCCGGCGGCGCCGGCGCAGGATCAGCAGCACGATCCACACCGGCGCAAACACGATCAGCATCAGCAGCCCGAACAGCAGCACATCAAACGCAAGCTCCGCCAGCCCGGCGGCTCCCACAAAGGGCACCTGGATCAGGCTGAAGACGAGCTTGACGCCGGACTCGGTGAAGTTGCGCACGCCATTGATCAGCAACTCGACATTCTGGATCACCATCAGCGCGATGGTGACGCCGATGAACAGCAGCAGGATGCGTGTGAGCCTGCTGCCCGCGGGCGAATCCTTGTCGGCCACCGCTCAGGCTCCTGCCCCTGCGGGCGGCGCCTGAATCGTCGGTGCCGGCGGCAGGGGCGCGGCCGGCTTGCGGCGCATGATCCACCAGACGATCAGCCCGACCAGGATGAAAGGCGACAGCAGGACGAAGCCTGTCAGCAGCAGCACCCCGGCCGTGATGAACATGGCAAAGCCCACGGCGCACAGCGCCACGAAATAGGCAAACCACACCGCCAGCAGTGCAAACACCCAGGCCATCACGCCCAGGCTGGGCACCTCATGCATGCGCACGCCATCGCCCATGACGGTGATGGTGGCGTCGCCGGGCAGCATGGACGCCAGGCTCATCGTCAGCAGTGCGCCGACGAAGGTCAGGCCGATGAGCAGGGCGAAAGTGATGAGACTGAACTTGGCAAGGCGTTTCATGGCGGGCTCCCTGGAGGATGGTGTTCTTGTCGGGTGACGGGGCGGGGTTGATCACAGCGTGCTGGCGTTGCTGCGCACATCCGCCAGCCGGTAGGGGATCTCGATCACGGCGCGCGTGCCGCCGGGCTGACCGTTGATCTCACCCATACCGATGGTGAAGCTTGCGCCGCTGCCGTAGAGCATGGCGAGGCGCTCTCGGATGTTCGACAGGCCCACGCCCGTGCCGCTGGTGGGCACCATGCCCTCCTTGAAGCCCAGGCCGGTGTCGCTCACCGTGACGCGCAGCTTGCCGTCGGCAATCTCGCCCTTCACGTCGATGTGGCCACCTTCAGGCTTGGGCTCCAGACCGTGCTTGATGCAGTTCTCCACGAGCGAGAGCAGCATCATCGGCGGCACCTCTGCGGTGCGCAGGCCGGCGGGGATGTCGACCGTGAAGCTCAGGCGCTCTTCCATGCGGAACTGCAGGATCTTGAGATAGCTCTCCACCAGCACGGCCTCGCGGCCCATGTTGCTGGTGGTGTCGCGCATGTGGGGCATGGCGGCGCGCAGGTACTGGATCAGGTTCTTCTGCATCTGGCTGGCGCGCTTGGGGTCGACCTCGATGAGATGGTCCACGCTGGCCAGGGTGTTGAACAGGAAGTGCGGCTCCACCTGCGCCTGCAGGGTGACGAGCTTGGCTTCGACGAGCTGGCGCTTGAGTGCCTCGCGCTCGCTTTCTTCCTGGGCCGCCTGGGCCACGCTCTGCGCGGCGGCCACCTTGACCTCGGCCTTGCGCTGGGTGTTGAGGATCACCTTGAGCGTGATCAGCGCCGCGATCAGGATCACCACGATGTCGGTCAGCGAGCGCGCCAGCCAGAACTTGCGCGGCTCCTGGTGATTGATCTTGATGTTGGGGTTCTTGCCCGAGAAGCCTTCCTCGATGCCCTGGGTGATGTCCTTGATGATCGCGTCGAAGTCGGCCGGCAGCTCGCCACGCTTGTCCACGCGCACGGTCAGGCCGTCCTTCTCGAGCACCACCTCGCCGCGCTGCTCGAGCGGCAGGTTCTCCATGATCTCCGTGGTGGCCAGCTCGGCCAGGCGCTCAGCCGCGCGTGCGACGACGGCATCGCTGTGCTTGGTGGGCTCCTCGAGGATCTTGGTGACCTCGTCCATCGGCGCATGCGCCACGCGCTCGAGCTCGGCGAGCTTCTCGGCGTTCTCGGGCTGGATCACGATGCCGTCGCGGTCGATCTTGACGATCTCGCCGTCCTTGCCAACCTTGATGCCGTCCTTGTTGATGACGATCGGCGGGCGATTCGGCGCGCTCGGGTCGGCCGGAATGTTCACGCCGTCCTTGGTGATGATGACCGGCGGCATCGGCGCCTTGGGCGGGGCCGGCGGCCGGGGTGGCTTGGGCATGGGCGGGTCTTCGCTGGAGCGCACACGCACGCCGGTGGGATCGGCCTCGATGACGATGGTCATCGGCTTCTTTTGCGGGTTGTTCACTTCCACCAGCGGGCGGATCGGCCGGCCGCTGAAGAGGTCATCGAGCACGCTGGACATCAGGCTCGAGAGGATCAGGAACAGGATGCCGATGACGAACAGGCGCTTCCATGTCACCGCCGTGAGCCACAGCGCCAGGCGGTTGTAGCTGCGGCCCAGCGCGAAGGTCTGGCGGCTGGCGTAGCCGGCGCCGAATTTGCGCCAGAAGTCCCGCACCGCCGTGAAGAGTCTGGAAATGAAGTTCATGGACGCATTGTTCCCCAGCCGTTCCCGGCCGGCGTGCCGGCTGCGACAGACTGCAGAAAGGGCGACCCAGGGCGCACGGGCCGGGCCCAGCCCGTGGGAGAACGACCCCGGCAGTGCAGGCGGCAGCCTGCGCGTGTTCGCCCGGAGCCGAAGTCACGGCGCAGGGCGCGGACGGCGTGGCGTCAGGGTGGGCCCGGGTGCGGCTGCGGCACGTGCGCCGCGATAATCCGCGCCATGCCTTCGCACCTGCCCATGCGCACGATCCGGTCCGGCGCCTTGCGCGCCCTGAGTCTGGCCGCGCTGGCGCTGATGCTGGCAGCCTGTGGCAGCGCACCGAAGCGCCCGGCCACCGATGGCCCGGGCGACAAGCCGCCGGCCCACTGGGCCAGCGTGCCGAGCGCCGTGCCGCGCGACGAACCTGCTGCCCGCGAGGCGCGCGGGCCTAACAAGCCCTACGAGGTGCTCGGCCAGCGCTACACCCCGCGCGTGGGCGACGCGCCGTTTCGCGAGCGGGGCATCGCCAGTTGGTATGGCCGCAAGTTCCACGGCAACCGCACGGCCAGCGGCGAGATCTACGACATGTACGGCATGACCGGTGCGCACAAGACCCTGCCGATCCCCAGCTATGCGCGCGTGACCAACCCCGCCAACGGGCGCAGCGTGGTGGTGCGCATCAATGACCGCGGCCCCTTCAAGCCCGGCCGCGTGATCGACCTGACCTGGACGGCCGCCGCGCAGCTGGGCTTCATCAATCAGGGCGAGGCCGAGGTGGTGGTGGAGCGCGTTCTGCCGCGATAGATTTTGGCCGAAAATAGATTTTTATAGGTTGGTAAGAGACGGCTTTGCGCTTGTTGGATGCGCGACAAGTCGATATTCCGTTCATGAGAATTTTCGGTCCGAAAATGACTGAATGACGCAGTCGCGTACCTTTCCGGCCAGGCTGCTCGCGGCGCCGCGTGACAGAATCCGTCCATTCCCCGGCGCTGCCCGAGCGGCATGCTGCGCCTGACCCGCCCGACCCGCCTGCCACGCCATGCCCAGCCCCGCGCCCGCCTCCCCGTCCGATCTGCTGCCCGCCCTGTCGAGCCTGCGCGTGGTCTTTGCCGGCACGCCCGAGTTTGCTGCCGCAGCGCTCAAGGCCTTGCTGGCCGCCGGGGCGCAGGTGCCCCTGGTGCTCACGCAGCCGGACCGGCCCGCCGGCCGCGGCATGAAGCTCACCGCCCCGCCGGTCAAGGAGGTCGCCCTCGCTGCCGGTGTGGCCGTGGCCCAGCCGCGCAGCCTGCGCCTGGACGGCAAGTACCCGGACGACGCTGCGGCGGCGCGCGATGCCCTGCACGCCGTCGCGCCCGATGTGATGGTGGTGGCCGCCTACGGGCTGATCCTGCCGCAGTGGGTGCTGGAGCTCCCCCGCGCAGGCTGCGTGAACCTGCACGGCAGCCTGTTGCCGCGCTGGCGCGGTGCGGCGCCGATCCACCGCGCCATCGAGGCGGGTGATGCCGAGACCGGCATCACCCTCATGCAGATGGATGCGGGCCTGGACACCGGCGCCATGCTCACGGTCGAGCGCACCGCCATCGCACCCACCGACACCACCAGCAGCCTGCATGACCGACTGGCCGATCTCGGCGCCTTCATGATCGTGCGTGATCTGCCGGGCATCGTCGCCGGGCGCATCGCCCCGCGCGCGCAGCCGGACGAAGGCATCACCTACGCCGAGAAGATCCGCAAGGAGGAGGCGCCGATCGACTGGACGCAGGCGGCCGCAGCGATCGAGCGCCGCATGCGTGCCTTCGACCCCTTCCCGGGCTGCAGCACGCGCTTTGCGGATCATGAGCTCAAGCTCTGGCGTGCCAGCGTGGTGCCGCTGTCGGGTGCGCCTGGCGAGGTCCTCGCCTGCGGCAAGCATGGCTTCGTGGTGGCCTGCGGCGAAGCAGCGCTGGAAGTCACCGAAGTGCAGCGCGCCGGCGGCAAGCGCCAGAACGCCGGCGAGTGGGCCCGCGCCGCGGGCTTGGAGCCCGGCGCCCGGTTTGCGTACTGACGCTGCGCACTTGGTGGGCGCGCTGGGCGTGCATCAGCCGCATCGGGCTTGCCCAAGCGCCGCGGCCCGTGCGGTGCAGCGCGGCGCTACTTCAGCGCGCCAACACACAGCGCCCAGAAATTCGACAGTTCCACCCGCAGCGCCGGGCTGAAGTAGGCCGCGAAGGTCAGCCCGAGCAAGGCGCCCAGCAGCACCCAGGCCAGGCCGCGCATGGCCCGAGCGCGCAATCCGGTGCTGCTGCGGGCGGCGTCTGCCTGCTGCATGCCGGCCTCTGCTACTGGCCCGCCAGCACGAGGGTGCGCTGCACCTCGCCCTGCG
The DNA here is from genome assembly GCA_035702705.1 of Burkholderiaceae bacterium. Taxonomy (GTDB): domain Bacteria; phylum Pseudomonadota; class Gammaproteobacteria; order Burkholderiales; family Burkholderiaceae_C; genus Piscinibacterium. The sequence goes on from DASSQC010000353.1 coordinate 6,215, forward strand.
GCAGTTGCAGTCGCACACCCAGGCCCTGCAGCGGCGCCGGCAGGCGGTTCTCCAGGCGCGCCTGGGCCCAGTCCTGGCGCGACCACCAGCGGCCGGCCGCATACACGCGCACATCAAAGCCCTGCACGCCGGTCATGGCCTCCAGACGCACGAGCGTCGGGCCGGCGCTGTCTGCGGCAATGCTCTGCGGCGTGGTGCTGGTGCCATTGCCTGCGCTGGCGTTGGTCGCATTGGCCGCGTTCGCTGCGGCGCCGGCGGCATTGCCGGGCAGCGGCAACAGCGTGCGGATCAACGCGCCGTCGAGCACCTCCCAGCGCGCCACCACGGTTTCGCTGCGGCCGTCGGCCAGGGTGGTGTTGCGCGTGATCTGCAGGCCGTCGGCCAGCATGAAGACACCCTCGGTGCCCAGGTCGCTCGCCGCACGTGCATCGGCGGCCAGCTGATCGAGCGCCGCCGCCATGCGCGCCAGGCGATCGGCTTCGGACTGCGACTGGGCGCGCGAGCGGATCACGCCATCCAGGCCGTACCAGGCCATCAGCGACATCAGCGCCAGGATGGTGAGCGCGACCAGCAGTTCGATCAGGGTGAAGCCGCGGCTGCGGCGGCGCACCGGCCTCATTGCCGCGCCCGCCCGACCACGGTGGAGAGCATCGCGAGCTCCTGATTGCGTGCCGCGTTGTCGAACACGCTGACCTCCACGCGCACGAAGAAGGGGTTCGGCGTCTGCGTGACGCGCTCCTCGCACTCGAAGACCTGATCGGCCTGGGGGCAGGGGAAGTTGCGCGTGCCCACCACGGGTTGCGCACCGCTCAGGCGGATCTCGGCCAGGCGGTTGTCGGCTGACCACAGGGCCATGGTGCGCACGTTCAGCGCACGCGTGTTCTCGCCCAGCTGGCCTGCCGCACGCAGGCCGGCCAGCAGCGCGAGCGCCACGATGGCCACGGCCACCAGCACCTCGATCAAGGTGAAGCCACGGGCTGCGCTCATTGAATCGACTCGATGCGTGCCGGCACGCGCGTGCCCTCCTGCACCACGGTGATGCGTGCCGCCGGGCTTTCCAGGCGCGCCTCGATGCGCTGGGCGTAGGGCTCGCCGGACAGCAGCAGCGCGCCGCCGGGCACGATCAGGCGCGATTCCTCGGCCTGCAGCGCGTAGGGTGCGAGCGCCCCGCCCTCGGCCGGATTGATCTCGGTCCAGCGGGTGCGGGTCAGTTCG
>DASSQC010000354.1:0-2675 GCA_035702705.1 Burkholderiaceae bacterium
CACTCTGCTGCCGAGCAGGCCTGGCCGAAATCAATGCAAATGCGCCGAGCGCTTGCGTCGACCGCGCACAGGGAGCGGGATAGAGCAGATGCTCTGTTCTCGTTGATTTTCGGCCGATTCCGAGCGTTTTTTGCCGGGGGCTGACTGCACCGGAGATCGCAGAGCTCCTGACACAGCGTCGTCAGCAGGCCGCAGGATTCGGGTTGTGCAGTGCCGCAAACCACGCTACAACGCGACCACTTGCGCGTAATCCCCTAAGCAGCAGCACCAATAAAGACGCCATATCGCTGCCCGGTGCGCAAGCCCTCTGCCCACTCCTCACTCGGATCTGCTCATCATGCAAGCTGCTCACTTGCAGTCCGGTGGTTCTTCTGCCGCCGGCCGTTTCGTCTTCTCCAGTGTTTTTGCACTCAGCCTGCTGGCCGGTTGTGGCCAGGGCGGTGGCGCCGGCCCGGGAGGTCCCGGCGGTCCGCCGCCCGTGTCCGTGGCGCCCGTGACGCAGCGCACCGTGCAGGAGTTCGATGAGTTCACCGCGCGCCTTGAGGCGACAGAATCAGTCGAAGTGCGCTCCCGGGTGGCCGGCACGCTGCAGCAGGTGCACTTCCGCGAGGGCCAGCGCGTCAGCAAGGGCGACGTGCTCTACACGATCGACCCGCGGCCCTTTGCAGCCGAGGTGGCGCGTGCCGAGGCGCAGCTGGCCACGGCACGCAACCAGTTCGAGCTGTCGCGCAGCGAGCTGGCCCGCGCCGAGAAGCTGGTGAGCCTGAACGCCATCAGCGCCCAGGAAATCGACCAGCTCAAGGCCAGCGTGCGCAGCAACGAGGCCGGCATTGCCGCCGCGAATGCCGCGCTGGCCACCGCCCGCCTGAATCTCGAATACTCACGCATCACCGCGCCCATCGCCGGACGCATCTCGCGCACCAGCGTGACCACCGGCAACCTCGTCGGCGTCAGCGAGCCGGTGCTCACGACCATCGTCTCGCAGGACAAGGTTTATGCCTGGTTCGATGCCAGCGAAGCGACCTACCTGAAGTACGCCCGTGCCAATCGTGAGGCAGCGCGCTCGTCCTCGCGCGAGCCGGCCATCCCCGTGTTCTTGGGGCTGGCCAACGAGCAGGGCTATCCGCACAAGGGCGTGCTGGACTTCGTCGACAACCGCCTCAACCCGGCCACCGGCTCGATCCGCGCGCGTGCGGTCTTCGACAACAAGGACGGTCTGTTCACGCCCGGCCTGTTTGCACGGATCAAGCTCACCGGCACCGGGAGCTACCCGGCCACGCTGGTGCCGGAGTCGGCCATCAGCACCGACCAGACGCGCAAGGTGGTCATGGTGGTGGGCGCCAACAACATCGTGGCGCCACGCGAGGTCAAGCCGGGCGTGCTGATCGATGGCATGCGCGTGGTCACGGGCGTGAAGGCGGGCGAGAACATCATCGTGGACGGCCTGCAACGCGCCTTCCCCGGCGCACCGGTCACCCCGCAGGTGCTGAAGGTGGATGACAAGGGCATGCCGATCTTCCCGCCGCCGCAGCAGGGTGGCGCGCCGGGGGCAGGCGGTGAACCCAAGGCCGAGAACAAGGCTGAAAAGAAGCCCGAGCAGAAGGACGACAAGCAGACCGCACCGGCCGGCGAGAAGAAGTAAGGCGGCCGCACCATGGACATCTCACGCTTTTTCATCGACCGGCCGCGCTTTGCCGCGGTGCTGTCGATCTTCATCTTCCTGATCGGCTCGCTGGCGATCTTCCGTCTGCCGGTGTCCGAGTACCCCGAAGTGGCGCCGCCCAACATCGTGGTGCGCGCGCAGTTCCCGGGCGCCAACCCGCGCGTGATCGCCGAGACCGTGGCTGCGCCGCTCGAGGAGCAGATCAACGGCCTGGAGAATCTGCTGTATTTCTCCAGCCAGGCCACCTCCGATGGCGGCATGACGCTGACGGCGACCTTCAAGATCGGCACCAACCCCGAGGCTGCCGAGACCGCGGTGCAGAACCGCATCAACCGCGCGCTGCCCCGCCTGCCCGAGATCGTCCGGCAGATCGGGGTGACGACCGAGAAGGCCTCGCCCAACCTGACCATGGTGGTGCACCTGGTCAGCCCGGACAACTCGCGTGATGCGCTCTATCTGCGCAACTACGGCACGCTGCAGGTCCGTGATGAGCTGCTGCGCATCCCGGGCATGGGCAGCGTGCTGAGCTTTGGCGCGGGCGACTACGCCATGCGCGTCTGGCTCGATCCGGCCAAACTGGCGGCGCGCAACCTCACTGCGGCCGACGTGGTGGGCGCCATCCGCGAACAGAATGCGCAGGTGGCCGCCGGTGTGGTCGGTGCCCCGCCGGCGCCCAACGGCACCGACTTCCAGCTCGCCATCAACACCCAGGGCCGCCTGGCCAGCGAAGAGGAATTCGCCAATATCATCATCCGCACCGACACCTCGACCGGTGCCTTGGTCAAGCTCAAGGACGTGGGCCGGGTGGAGATGAGCGCCAACACCTATGCGTTGCGCAGCCTGTTGAACAACAAGGAGGCGGCGGCCATTGCGGTGTTCCAGGCACCGGGCAGCAATGCGCTGGCGATCTCGGACAACGTGCGCGCCACCATGGAGCGCCTGAAGCCCAACTTCCCGCCGGGTGTGGACTACAGCGTGGTCTATGACCCGACGCGCTTTGTGCAGACCTCGA
>DASSQC010000355.1:0-3165 GCA_035702705.1 Burkholderiaceae bacterium
ATGCTGCCCGCGCGGATCTGCATGCCCAGGCGCGTGCGCGTGAAGACCCAGGCCAGCCCGAGCACCGCCGCCAGGCACACGCCGCTGATGAACAAGCGATACACGGGGTAGCTCAGTACCTCGGTCAGCGCCAGGCTGCCGGCGAGGAACGCCGGCGCCGGCACGCTGTAGACGTCATCACCGATCAGCAGCGAGCGCAGCTCCTCGAACACGAGGATCAGGCCGTAGGTCATCAGCACCTGCTGCAGATGCTCGCGCTCATACAGAAAACTGAAGAAGGCCCACTCCAGCAGCAGGCCGATGAGCACGGCAACTACGAGGCCGATGGCCAGCACCGTGAAGAACCCGCCACCGAGCTGGGCGTTCACCCAGGGCGCAAGGCCATAGGCCAAGTAGGCACCCATCATGTAGAAGCTGCCGTGGGCGAGGTTGATCACGCCCATGATGCCGAAGATCAGCGTCAGCCCCGCAGCCACCAGGAACAGCAGCAGGCCGTACTGCACGGCATTGAGGCACTGGATCAGGAAGGACGCGAAGTCCATGGCAGCCGTGGCCCCGCGTTCAGCGGATCGCTTGATCCAGCGCGTGGATCAGCCGGTCGATCTCCTGCGCGGTGTTGTAGTGCGCCATCGAGACCCGCACCACGCCGCCATGCACATGCAGATCCAGGGCATCGGCCAGGCGCCGGGCGTAGAAATCGCCAAAGCGGATGCCGATGCGATGCGCATCCACGGCACGCACGATGTCCTCGGAGCGCCGGCCGGCCACCACGAAGCTGATGGTCGGCATGCGGTCAGCCTGCTGCACGCGGGGCCGACCGATGATGCGCACGCCCTTGCGCTCGCGCAGCCAGCCCAGCAGCTGCTCGGCCAGGGCGTCTTCGTGCGCGGCAAAGGCATCAAAAGCCGCCTGCATCTGCTGGCGCGGCGTCCCAGTGGCGCCGAGTGTGCGGCCCACATGCTGCAGATAGTCCGCAATCCCGATGCAGCCGTACGACAGCTCGAAATTCACATTGCCCGGCTGCAGCTTGTAGGGCAGCACCTCGGGGCCGATGAAGAAGTGGTTCAGGCTCGGCAGGCCGAGCAGCAGCTCGCGCCGCCCCCAGAGCACCGCATAGTGCGGGCCGAAGACCTTGTAGAAGCTGAACACATACACATCCGCGCCGCTGGCCTGCACGTCCACCAGGCGGTGCGGCGCGTAGGCCACGCCATCCACCGCCAGCTTGCCGCCCGCGGCGTGCACGCGGCGCGCCACCTCGGCCACGGGGTTCACCGTACCCAGCACATTGGACGCATGCGTCATGGCCACCCAGCGGGTGCGCGGCGAAAGCAGCGTGTCCAGCGCGGCGAGATCGAGCTCCAGGGTCTCGCGGTTCACCGGCCAGCACTTGACCACCGCGCCCTGGGCCTGCAGGCGCATCCAGCCGCCCACGTTGGACTCATGATCCGTCTCGGTGACGATGATCTCGTCGCCCGGCCGGATGCTCGGTGCAATCGCCGTGGTGAGCAGGTGCATCAGCAGGGTGGTCGCCCCGGCCATGACGACTTCCTCGTCATGCGCCGCGTTGATCAGCTGCGCGACGCTGCGGCGCGCTTCAAGCACGCGCTCGGAGGCCGCCTGCGAGACCGCATAGCTCGCACCGAGCTGCACGGACGTGCTCAGGAGATAGTCGCGGATACGGTCCGCCACGCGGCCCAGCACCTGCGAGCCGCCAGCGTTGTCCAGAAAGACGAAGTCCTGCGCCAGCGCCGGGAACTCGGCGCGGATGGCATCCAGGTCGAGAGCGCCCTGCATCCGCGTCACATGCGGCAGCCGCGGCCGGGGTCGGCGAGCGCCTTGACCGCCACGCGCACGGTCTTGTTCTCCTTGCCGTCCACCTTGCGCAGGTAGATGTCCTGCACGGGGTTGTGGCTCCTGGAGAGCGTGAAGGCGCCGCGCGGGCTGTCGATGCGTGCGCTGCGCAGCGCGGCGGTGAAGGCGTCCTTCTTGCTCAGGTCGCCCTTCACGGCATTGACGCCCGTGGCCAGCATCTGCGCCGCGTCATAGCCCTGCACGGCGAACACATCGGGCTGCAGCTTGTAGGTCTTCGCGTAGGCGAGGCGGAAGTTGCGGTTGCGCGGCGTGTTCAGATCATCGCTGTAGTGCAGCGTGGTCTCGATGCCCTGGGACACCGGCGCGGCAGCCTCCAGCGTGCCATCGGTGATGAACACGCCATACAGCGGGATGCTCTTGCGCAGGCCGGCTGCCGCGTAGTCCTGCAGGAACTTCACTGCGCCACCGCCGGAGAAGAAGGTATAGACGGCATCCGGCTTGATGGCGGCAATCTCGGTCAGCAGGGCCTGGAACTCGCTGTTCGGAAAGGGCAGGTTCAGTTCACGGATCACCTTGCTCTGGCCACCGGCCTCCAGACCTTCCTTGAAGCCGGCCACGGTCTCGTCGCCCGCGGCGTACTTCCAGGTGATGGTGACCACGCGCTTGTAGCCCTTCTCGCGCATGACCTGGCCCATGGCATAGGCCGGCTGCCAGTTGGTGAAGCTGGAGCGAAAGATGTTGGGCGCGCACAGGTTGCCCGTGATGGCTGCCGCACCGGCATTGGGCACGATCATCGGGATGCCGGCCTCGCGGGCCACGCGGGCCATGGCCATGGCCACGCCGCTGTGCACGCTGCCCACCACCACGTCCACCTTGTCGCGGTTGATCAGCTTGTTGATGTTGTCGGTGGCCTTGGCCGGGTCGCTTTCGTCATCGAGACGCACGATCTCGACTTCGCGCCCGGCCAGCTTGCCGCCCTGCTCGGCCAGATGCAGGCGAAAGCCGTTCTCGATGGCATTGCCCAGCTGCGCGAACGTGCCGGTGTAGGGCAGCATGAGACCGACCTTGAGCTTGGGCGCTTGCTGCGCAAAGGCGGGGCTCGCAGAGAGCGTCAGGCTGCAGACAGCAGCGAAGGCAAGGGTGCGGATCATGAGCGGGGCTTTCCAGGAAAGCGCGTCAGCGGCGGGCCGCGCGCATGCAAGGCGTTCAAGGCGCGCAAGGATACCAATCCGCCTGCGCGCAGCGCCCCATACACTGCCCCGCATGAACCCCCATGAATGGATCGGCTACGCCGCAGCCACGCTCACCACGGCGTCCTTCATCCCGCAGGCCTGGCAGGTGATCCGCACGCGG
>DASSQC010000356.1:0-4116 GCA_035702705.1 Burkholderiaceae bacterium
TCGGCCCCGGCCTCACCGGCGTTGTAGTGCCACTCGGCCACGGCCAGCACCTTGCCCACGCCGGCATCGCCAATGGCTGCGGGCGCAGACAGTGCGTTGCCGTAGAAGGTGTAGAACTTGCCCTTGAAGCCGCCGTCGGCCGCCGCCTTCACGAGCAGGGACAGATCCGTGCCCCAGTTGCCGGTGATCACGGCATCCGCGCCGCTGGCCACGATCTTGGTCACATAGGGCGAAAAGTCGCGCACACGGCCCACGGGGTGCAGCTCCTCGCCGACCAGCTCGATGTCCGGCCGCTTGGCGGCCACCTGCTCGCGTGCGGCCTTGGCCACCGCCTGGCCGAAGCTGTAGTCCTGGTTGAGCAGGTAGAGCTTCTTGACGGTCTTGTCTTCACGCAGCGCCTCGGTCAGGGCGTGCATGCGCATGTCGGCATGGGCGTCGAAGCGGAAATGCCAGAAGCTGCAGCGCTCGTTGGTCAGTGTGGGGTCCACTGCCGAGTAGTTCAGGAACAGCACGCGCGCCTGCGCATTGCGCTCGTTCCACTTGTTGGTGGCGTCGATCAGCGCGGCAGCCACTGCGCTGCTGTTGCCCTGCAGGACAAAGTGCGCCTTGTCATCCGTGGCGGCGCGGAACATGACCAGCGCCTCGTCGGCCTGGCCCTTGCTGTCATAGGCCGTGAGCAACAGCGGGCGCAGGCCCTGCGCCGTCTTGACGCCGCCGCGCGCGTTGACGCGCTCCACGGCAAAGCGCAAATTGCGCAGCACCGACTCCCCGGCATTGGCAAAGTTGCCGGAGGTGGCTTCGATCACGGCCAGACGGATGGGTTCGGGCCCGGCCGCGCTCGCCGGTGCAGCCGGGCGGGCGTGCGCGCCGGCGATCAGCAGGCTCACGGCACCGCCGGCCAGCATACGCATCAGGCCACTGATGAAGCGGTTCTTGGAGGACATGGCATGCATCCTGAAAATGAAAAGCCGCGCATGATACGCAAGCGGTCGGCCGCCATTGCGCGCACGCTTGCGCCCAGCCTGATGCTGCTCGCGCTGCTGGCGGGCTGCGCCGGCCCGGTCACGCCGGGCATGCCCATGGCCCAGGCCCTGGCCGAGCGCGGTACGCCCGCCGTACGCCTCGCCCTGCCCGGCGGCGGCGAGCGCGTGATCTACAGCAACACCTTCGGCCAGTTCAATCAGGTCATCGAGAGCGATGCCACCGGCCAGGTCCGCCGGGTCTACAACTCACTGACGGACGAAGGCTTTGCGCAGATCCGCATCGGCCAATGGACGCAGGAGGATGTCCGCGCGGCGTTCGGCCGCCCGGCGGAGACCACGATCGTCGGCTTTGCCGAGAAGCGCGCCCGGGTCTGGAGCTACCGCTACCGGCAGGACGGGGTCTGGAACTCGCTGATGCACGTCCACTTCGGCGAGGACGGGCGGGTGTCCGAGTTCTATCCGGGGCCGGATCCGCTGTTCGAGCCCAAGGAAGGCAACAAGTAGCCGGTGCTGCACCAATGATGGCCGAAATAGACTCCATTTTTACAAATATAACCCGGCTTTCCGCTTGCCTGATGCGCGGAAAGCCGGATTTTTGGCTGCCTCTTTTTTATGTCCGAAAACGAAACCTACTTGGCAGCGATCTCGATCTGCGGGTTGAGCTTCTGCTCGCCGGCATAGAGCTTGTTGAGCGCACTGAGGTAGGCCTTTGCGCTGGCCACGATGATGTCGGGGTCGCTGCCTGTGCCGTTGACGATGCGCCCGCTTTTGGCGAGGCGCACCGTCACTTCACCCTGCGAATCGGTCGACCCGCTGGTGATGGCGTTCACTGAATACAGCACCATCTCGGCGCCGCTGTTCACCTTGCTCTCGATGGCCTGTAGGGAGGCGTCCACCGAGCCGTTGCCGGCGGCTTCGCTCGTGACTTCACTGCCGGCCTGCTTGAAGACCACTTTCGCGTGCGCGTGCGGCGTCTCGCCGGAGGAGGCGCGGTGCTCCAGATGGACGAAACCGAAGGCCTCGGCATGCGCAGCCTCGTCCTGGTCTTCCACAAGCGCGAGGATGTCTTCGTCAAAGATTTCTGCCTTCTGGTCGGCCAGGGCCTTGAAGCGGGCAAAGGCCTCGTTCACTGCGGCCTCGGAATCCAGCTCGATGCCGAGCTCGGTCAGGCGCTGCTTGAAGGCATTGCGGCCCGACAGCTTGCCCAGCACGATCTTGTTGGCGGCCCAGCCCACATCCTCGGCGCGCATGATCTCGTAGGTCTCGCGCGCCTTGAGCACGCCGTCCTGGTGGATGCCGCTGGCGTGGGCAAAGGCGTTGGCCCCAACGATCGCCTTGTTGGGTTGCACCGCAAAGCCGGTGATCTGGCTGACCATGCGGCTGGCCGGCATGATCTGGCTGGTGTCGATGCCCACGTCGAGCCCGAAGTAGTCGCGCCGCGTCTTCACGGCCATCACCACTTCCTCCAGCGAGCAGTTGCCAGCGCGCTCACCCAGACCGTTGATCGTGCATTCCACCTGGCGCGCGCCGCCGATCTTCACCCCGGCCAGCGAGTTGGCCACGGCCATGCCGAGGTCGTTGTGGCAGTGGGTGGACCAGATCGCCTTGTCGCTGTTGGGCACGCGGCTGCGCAGGTTGCGGATGAACTCGCCATACAGCTCCGGAATGCCGTAGCCCACGGTGTCGGGAATGTTGATGGTTGTGGCGCCCTCGTTGATCACGGCTTCCAGCACACGGCACAGGAAGTCCGGCTCGCTGCGGTAGCCGTCTTCAGGACTGAACTCGACATCGGCCACCTGGTTGCGCGCAAAGCGCACCGCCAGCTTGGCCTGCTCAAACACCTGGTCCGGCGTCATGCGCAGCTTCTTCTCCATGTGCAGGGGACTCGTGGCAATGAATGTGTGGATACGCGCGGACTTCGCAGGCTTCAGCGCCTCGGCGGCCCGGGCGATGTCGCGGTCGTTCGCGCGGGAGAGCGAGCACACCGTGCTGTCCTTGATGGCGGCGGCGATGGCACGCACGGCCTCGAAATCGCCATTGCTGGCGGCGGCAAAGCCGGCCTCGATCACGTCGACCTTGAGCTTTTCGAGCTGGCGCGCGATGCGCAGCTTTTCCTCCTTGGTCATGGAGGCGCCGGGCGACTGTTCGCCGTCGCGCAAGGTGGTGTCGAAAATGATGAGCTTGTCGGTCATGGTGTCTCTCCTGAGGGTTCCGGATGCTGTGGTTTCGCTTGGCGGTGTTTTCGTCGGACAAAACAAAACGCGGACCGTGGTTTCCCAGGGTCCGCGTAGTTGATTCCTTGTGTGTGTCTTGGCTGCTAAGGGCGCAAAAGGAGGCGGCTACGCGGACAGGCGTAGCAGAATTAGCAGCGAAATCAGCCCGGCAATCTGCAGGCTGACGGTGCGCACAAACGCAGCCCGGCGCGCTTCCTTGAGCGAAGCCGCGGCGGTCTTGGCGGTATGTGTGCGGGCGTGCATGGCCTCGAAACTAACCGAGCGCAGATTGCGATTGCAAGAATTGAGCATTCATGCGGCTTTCCAAGGCATTCTGGCTGGAAACCCGCATGGATACTGCGAAATCACTTTGTGCCGGCGGCATGGTCTGACTCACCCGCCGCAGTCGCCTTGGCCACCGGGCTGCCCGGCAAGCCCTTTGCACGGCGCCAGATCCATAGGCCATAGCCGGACAGACCGTACAGGCAGAACAGACCGAAGAGCGTGATCGGCGGATCAGCCGAGATCACCACGATCACGATCAGCAGCACCACCATCACCCAGAAGGGGACGCTCTTGAGCGCGAGGTTCTTGCCGCTCCAGAACGGCGCACTGGACACCATGGTCAGCCCGGCGTAGATGGACAGCGCGAACGCCGTCCAGGGCATCCAGGCCTCCTTGATCGGCAGCTTGTTGTCCACCGCCAGCCAGACGAAGCCCGCCATCAATGCGCCCGCCGCCGGGCTGGGCAGCCCCTGGAAGAAGCGCTTGTCCACCACGCCCAGGTTGGTGTTGAAGCGCGCCAGACGGAACGCCGCACAGGCGCAGTAGGTGAAGGCGCCCAGCCAGCCCCAGCGGCCCAGACCGTGCAGGATGAACTCGTACATCACCAGCGCCGGCGCGACGCCGAAGCTCACCAT
>DASSQC010000357.1:0-2314 GCA_035702705.1 Burkholderiaceae bacterium
CTGTGCCGCGCAGATGTCTTGCAAGCCCGCCCAGATCGCCCCGATAGGCGGCCAACGTATTGCCTGCCAGACCATGCTCAAGCCATAGCGCATCGGCAAAGCGGTCGATCAGGGCTGCGTCGTCAGGATGCAGCGAAGCCGGGGCAGAGCTCATGCGCCGCATGCTAGCGCCGCCTCGCAGCTCGCTGTCTGTGCACCGCCCGAGCACGCTGCAGAAAAAACGGCCCGGAATGCCGGGCCGTTGGATGCAGCCGGACAATCGGCCTACTGCTGATCGAGCTTGATGCCCTGACGCTTGACCAACGCTGCCATCTTGTCCATTTCCTTCTTGATCTCGGCAGCAAACTGCTCAGGCGTGTTGCCCATCGGCTCCGCACCGGCTTCGCGCAGACGCTTGCCCAGGTCGGGGTTGGACACGGCCTGTTTCACCGCCTGCTGCACCTTGGTGATGATGTCGCGCGGCGTGCCGGCGGGAGCAACGATGCCGTACCACGCCGGGTCGTTCATCTCCTTCAGGCCCAGCTCGCCGTAGGTGGGCACATTGGGCAGCTGCGGCAGGCGCTTGTCCCACGCAATGGCCAGGGGGCGCAGCTTGCCGGCCTGGATGTGCGGCATGGAGCTGGGCAGGTTGTCGAGCATGACTTCCACCTGTCCGGCCAGCGTGTCATTGAGCGCCGGGCCGCTGCCGCGGTACGGAATGTGCAGCATGAAGGTGCCCGTGGAGACCTTGAACTGCTCACCCATCATGTGGGCAATGCCGCAGGTGCCGCTGGTGGCAAACGAGTACTTGGCCGGGTTCTTCTTAAGCAGATCGATGAATTCCTTCATGTTCTGCGCCGGCACCTTGGGGTGCACCACGATCACGTTGGCCGTGTGCGCCATGTTGCTCACCGGCGCGAAATCCTTGAGCGGGTTGTAGGCCAGCTTGGGATTGCAGGCCGGGTTCACGGCGTGCGTGGAGACCGTCGCCACGCCGAAGGTGAAGCCGTCCGGTGCGGCCTTGGCCACTTCAGTTGCACCGATGGAACCACCGCCGCCGCCTCGGTTCTCGATCACCACGTTCGCGCCCAGGATCTTGCCGACTTCCGGCATGACCAGGCGGGTGACGATGTCGGTGGTGCCGCCCGGCGGGAAGGGCACGATGACTCGGATCGGCTTGCCGGCCGGCCAGGCGCCCTGCGCGGCGGCGCCAAGGCTCAGCAGCGAGGCTGACAAGGCCAGCGCGACGGCGGCCAGCTTGCGTGGGTAGGTCATTCCAGTCTCCTTGTACGAATGTGTGTGCATTGATCCGGACCCCCAAATGCCGGATCTGGCGGCGCGGCACCCCGAGGCAGCCGACCGCAGCGCGCCAGTGTGCCCGCGAGGGCCCTGGCGGGCATCAGGACTTTCCTGCGGAAAGCGGCGCCACGCAAGCCGGCCGCACGCACTCAGGCTGGCGGCGCCACTTCCATGGCGGAGGCGGCTGCCTGCTCGCCAGGCAGCCTCAGACCCTTGGGCAGCGGAAACATGACGTGCTCGGTCACGCCGTCGAGCTGGCTGACCGAAGCCGCGCCACGCGCCTTGAGCGCAGAGATCACTTCCTTGACGAGCACCTCCGGAGCCGAGGCGCCGGCCGTGACGCCGAACCGCCGGGCGCCTTCGAGCCACTGCGGCTGGATCTCGTGTGCGCCATCGACCATGTAGGCCCGCGCACCGAGCTTCTCGGCCAGCTCGCGCAGGCGGTTGGAGTTGCTGCTCGTGGGGCTGCCCACGACGATCACCACGTCCACCTTGGGCGCCATGAACTTGACGGCATCCTGGCGGTTCTGTGTGGCGTAGCAGATGTCGTCCTTCTTGGGCGCACGGATCAGTGGGAAGCGTGCGCGCAGCGCCTCGATCACATCGCGGGTCTCGTCCACCGACAGCGTGGTCTGGGAGACATAGGCCAGCTTGGCCGGGTCCTTGACCGTGATACGACTGACGTCCTCGATGGTCTCGACCAGGATCATGCCGTCTTCGGTTTGCCCCATGGTGCCCTCCACCTCGGGGTGTCCGGCATGGCCGATCATGATGATCTCGTAGCCCTCCTTGCGCAACTTGAGCACCTCGATGTGCACCTTGGTCACCAGCGGGCAGGTCGCGTCGAACACCTTCAGGCCGCGCGCCTCGGCGTCGCGCCGGATCTCCTGCGACACGCCGTGCGCCGAGAAGATCACGGTGCTGCCGCGCGGCACCTCGTCCAGCTCCTCGACGAACACCGCGCCCTTCTTCCTCAGGTCCTCGACCACGGACTTGTTGTGCACGATCTCGTGACGGACGTAGATCGGCGCGCCGT
>DASSQC010000358.1:0-5167 GCA_035702705.1 Burkholderiaceae bacterium
GTTCGAGGCCTGCTTGCCCTTGGGGCCTTGATTGATCTCGAACATGACCTTTTGCCCTTCCTTAAGGGTCTTGAAGCCAGGCATCTGAATGGCAGAGAAGTGCGCAAACACGTCTTCACCCCCCTCATCCGGGGTGATGAATCCGAACCCCTTGGCGTCGTTGAACCACTTGACCGTACCCGTTGCCATTTGCACTTCCCTCCCTTGTCCCATTCTGGTCGATACCTGCTCAACACAGGCCAAACCTCGTGTGAGATGCACCAATACGCATCCGGTGCGATCTCGCCAAAGACTGTTTTAGCGATCGAACAAAGCAATCGTCAAGGCCCCCTGACACTGCCATCCATATCCACACGACTCAGCCCTGCACGCTCGAGCGACCGAAAAACTCGGAAGTCCCCCCGCCTTAGAATCGGGCAGATGTCACAGAATCCGGCCCATCCAGACCTGAGCCCATGAGCGCCAAACCCGTCTTCGGCCCGAACAATCCAGACTCCGACCAGGGCGATAGCGTTGTTGCTGAGCGCCAGACTGCCCGCGTCAAGCCGCCGCGGATGTTTCAGGTCGTGATGCTCAATGATGACTTCACCCCGATGGAATTTGTTGTGGGTGTGCTGCAGCGCTTCTTTGGCAAGAGCCGGGAACAAGCCACTCAGATCATGCTAAAAGTCCACAGAGAGGGGCGCGGCGTGTGCGGTGTGTATCCGCACGATGTTGCCGCCAGCAAGGTGGATCAGGTCATGGACTTCGCACGGCAGCACCAACACCCGCTGCAGTGCGTCCTTGAAGAAGTCTGAACACTTTCCTTATGGGCGGCTTGAACCTTGCCAAGGACGCCTCACCTGCAGACGATGCGGGTGCTTGAGCCTCAGGAGTTGCAATGATTGCGCAGGAATTGGAAGTCAGTCTGCATGCGGCCTTCGTGGACGCGCGGGCCAACCGTCACGAGTTCATCACCGTCGAGCATCTGCTGCTCGCGCTGCTGGACAACCCCTCTGCATCTGAGGTTCTGAAGGCCTGCGCAGCGAACATCGAAGATCTTCGCAAGCAGCTCACGAACTTCATCAAGGACAACACGCCGGTCATCCCCGGCACCGAGGAAGCTGACACGCAACCCACGCTGGGATTCCAGCGCGTGATCCAGCGCGCCATCATGCACGTGCAGTCCACGGGCAACGGCAAGAAGGAAGTCACCGGCGCCAATGTGCTTGTCGCGATCTTCGGCGAGAAGGACTCGCACGCCGTCTACTTCCTGCACCAGCAAGGCATCACCCGCCTTGACGTCGTCAACTTCATCAGCCACGGCATCACCAAGACGCCGCAGGAAGAGGCTGCCGGCAGCAAGCGCAACGAGAACGAGGAACAGGGCGAGCAGGGCGAGAAGCAGGCCAGCCCGCTCGAGCAGTACACGCAGAATCTGAACAAGGCGGCCACAGACGGCCGGATCGATCCGCTGATCGGCCGGGAGTCCGAGGTGGAGCGCGTCATCCAGGTGCTCTGCCGCCGCCGCAAGAACAACCCACTGCTTGTGGGTGAAGCCGGGGTGGGCAAAACCGCGATCGCCGAAGGCCTGGCATGGCGCGTCGTGCAAAAGGATGTTCCAGAGATCCTTGCCGACATGACGGTGTATTCGCTCGACATGGGTTCGCTTCTTGCCGGCACCAAGTACCGCGGCGACTTCGAGCAGCGCCTGAAGGCTGTACTCAAACAGCTCAAGGAAACGAAGAACAGCGTCCTGTTCATCGACGAGATCCATACCCTGATCGGCGCGGGTGCAGCCTCGGGCGGCACACTCGACGCAAGCAACCTGCTCAAGCCGGCGCTCTCGTCCGGCCAGCTCAAGTGCATTGGAGCGACCACCTACACCGAATACCGCGGCATCTTCGAGAAGGATCATGCGCTGTCACGCCGGTTCCAGAAAATCGACGTCAACGAGCCGTCAATCGAGCAGACGATTGAAATCCTGCGCGGCCTGAAGACGCGTTTCGAAGAGCACCACGGCGTCAAGTACAGCAAGGATGCGCTGTCCAGCGCAGCCGAACTGTCGGCCAAGTACATCAACGACCGCCACCTGCCCGACAAGGCCATCGATGTGATCGATGAGGCAGGTGCTGCCCAGCGCATCCTGCCGCAAAGCAAGCGCAAGAAGACGATCGGAAAGAACGAGATTGAGGACATCATCTCCAAGATCGCGCGCATTCCGCCGGCCTCGGTGTCCAGCGACGACCGCTCCAAGCTGCAGACCCTGGAACGCGACCTCAAGGCCACGGTATTCGGCCAGGACGCCGCCATTGAAGCGCTGGCTGCCAGCATCAAGATGGCCCGCTCGGGCCTTGGCAAGCCGGACAAGCCGATTGGTGCCTTCCTGTTCAGCGGTCCCACCGGCGTGGGCAAGACCGAGGTGGCCAAGCAGCTTGCCTTCATCCTGGGCATCGAGCTCGTGCGCTTCGACATGTCCGAGTACATGGAGCGCCATGCCGTGAGCCGCCTGATCGGTGCACCTCCAGGCTATGTGGGCTTCGATCAGGGTGGACTGCTGACCGAGGCGGTGACCAAG
This sequence comes from Burkholderiaceae bacterium, assembly GCA_035702705.1. Classification (GTDB taxonomy): domain Bacteria; phylum Pseudomonadota; class Gammaproteobacteria; order Burkholderiales; family Burkholderiaceae_C; genus Piscinibacterium. Next base: position 2,558 of record DASSQC010000358.1, read on the forward strand.
AAGCCGCACTGCGTGCTGCTGCTTGATGAAATCGAGAAGGCCCATCCGGACATCTTCAACGTGCTGTTGCAGGTGATGGACCACGGCACGCTGACCGACAACAACGGGCGCAAGGCTGACTTCCGCAACGTCATCGTCGTGATGACCACCAATGCCGGTGCCGAGACGATGAACAAGTCGACCATCGGCTTCACGACGCGGCGCGAGAGCGGTGACGAGATGGGCGACATCAAGCGTATGTTCACGCCAGAGTTCCGCAACCGGCTGGACGGCATCATCAGCTTCCGCGCGCTCAACGAGGAGATCATTCTGCGGGTGGTGGACAAGTTCCTGATCGCGCTCGAGGATCAACTGCACAGCAAGAAGGTGGAGGCGATCTTCACTGACACGCTGCGCAAGCATCTGGCCAAGAAGGGCTTCGATCCGCTGATGGGCGCACGGCCGATGCAACGCCTGATCCAGGACACGATCCGGCGTGCGCTTGCTGACGAGCTGCTCTTCGGCAAGCTGGTCAATGGCGGCAAGGTCACCGTAGATCTCGACGAGGAAGACAAGGTGCGGCTGATGTTCGACGACGCACCGCCGCCGGCCACCCCGCTGCCAGACCCGGAAGACACGGCCACTGTGGAATAAGCACTGCACCGATTTCGCGATCGGTGCACCCGCGGGAAAGACACAATGGGCGCGACGCTTGTCGCGCCCATTGCTTTTGCGCACAATCGGACGGCTTTGCTTCCAGTCGAAGCGCCAACGGATCGTCGGGCCCCACCGGAGGCACACGCTGCTGATCGATCCGGCGGAACATCCGGCGAAAGATAACGAGGAGACTCAAATGACGTTCGCAGTACTGGCTCGACGGGCTCTGGCCCTCGGCGCCGTGTTCACGGCCGCCTGCGCGGCACCCGTTCTGGCCCAGACGCCGTCTGCGCCGTCTGCGGCGCCCGTGGTCACCACGACGACCAATGCCGCCTACCTCGCGGCGAACTGCGCCAACTGCCACGGCACAAAGGGCAAAGCGGTCGGGGGCATGCCGAATCTGGCGGGCCAGAACCGCGACTACATCATCACCCAGATGCGCGCCTTCCGTGACGGCCAGCGCCCCGCGACGATCATGCATCAGCTGGCCAAGGGCTACACCGACGAGCAGATCGCACTGATCGCGGACCACTTTTCCAAGATCAAGAACTGAGGGGCGGCGCACCATGAAGACTCAACTGAATCGCCGCGATCTTCTCAAGGCCCTCGGCGCCGGTGGCGCACTGACGCTCGCCGGCTGTGCATCAACCAAGCAGCAGGCCGCCGCTCCGCAGAAGAAGCTGGGCCGCGTGATCGTGGTTGGTGCCGGCTACGGTGGCGCGACTGCCGCGAAGTACATCCGCATGTGGTCGGGTGGCAACATCGACGTCACCTTGGTGGAGCGCAATCCACAGTTCGTGTCCTGCCCGATCTCGAACCTGGTGATCGGCGGCAGCCGCAAGATCGAGGATGTGACACGCGACTACTGGGGCCTGCGCGAGTACGGCGTACAGGTCATCATCGACGAAGTCACCGGCGTCGATCCGGCCAAGAAGACCCTGCAGCTGCGCAAGATCCAGGATCTGCGCTACGACAAGCTGGTCATCGCCCCGGGCGTCGACTTCCTGTTTGACCAGGTCAAGGGTCTGGACGCCGAGGCTCAGAAGCGCTTCCTGCACGCCTGGAAGGCCGGCCCTCAAACAGTGGCCCTGCGCAAACAGCTTGAAGACATGCCGGACGGTGGCGTGTACGCCATCACCATCCCGCGTGCGCCCTACCGCTGCCCGCCGGGCCCGTACGAGCGCGCCTGCCAGGTGGCCTGGTACTTCAAGAACAACAAGCCCAAGAGCAAGGTCATCATCCTGGATGCCAATGAGGATGTGCAGTCCAAGAAGGGTCTGTTCATGCGCGCATGGAACAACGACTACAAGGGCCTGATCGAGTACCGCCCGAACTGGAACGCCAGCGAACTGGACGCCGCTGGCAGCACGATCATGAGCGACGTGGGCGACAAGCTGAAGGCCGATGTGCTGAACATCATTCCGCCACAGCGTGCCGGTGACATCGCGCAGCGGGCTGGCCTGATCAACGCCAACAATCGATGGTGCCAGGTGGACTGGACCTCGATGGAGTCCACCGCGCAGAAGGACATCCACGTCATTGGTGACGCGCTGCTCGCTGCACCGGCCATGCCCAAGAGCGGCCACATGGCCAACCAGCACGGCAAGGCGGCCGCGGCGGGTATCGTGGAGCTGATGAATGGCCGCACGCCCGCACCGCTGACCATGGCCAACACCTGCTACAGCTTCATCGACGACAAGCGCGTGGTGCACGTGGCCAGCGTTCATCGCTACGACGCCGCGCAGAAGACCATGGTGGCCCTGCCGATCGCCCAGGGGCCGGCGCTCTCCAGCGAGGCCAATGAGCTCGAGGGCATCTACGCCTGGAGCTGGGCGCAGACCATCTGGAACGACATGCTGGTCTGAGCTCGATCCGGCACAAGGAAAAACGGGCCCGAGGGCCCGTTTTTCCTTGCCGCAGTACGGTGTTGCTCAGCTTGCGCTGGTCAGCTTGCCATTGCCGTCGATGCGCACG
>DASSQC010000359.1:0-2378 GCA_035702705.1 Burkholderiaceae bacterium
CCGGACCAGAGCGAGCAAGTGCCCGCGATGGTCGAGCGCTACAAGAGCCTGATCGAGTCCCAGCAGGGCAAGGTTCACCGTTTCGAGGACTGGGGCCGCCGCCAGCTGGCCTACAGCATCCAGAAGCTCGCCAAGGCGCACTACATCATGCTGAACGTCGAAGTGAGCCAGGCCACCCTGGATGAGCTCGAGCATGGTTTCCGCTTCAACGACGCCGTGCTGCGCCACCTCGTGGTCAAGCGCGACGGCGCCGATGTCGAGCCCTCCATCATGATGAAGGCCGTCGAGCGCGAGGAATCGCGCAAGGCCACGCAGGAAACGGCAGCCGCCTAAGCATTCGGGAGTTCAGCCCGCGGTCGGTACTGTGCCGCGCGGTTGCAGAAAGACACGTTCACGCATCAGAAGGGTTTGGTCAGGGATTGAACAACCGACTGCAGCTTGCGGCCGTGGTGATCGCGCGAGACAGCTTGCGCTACACGCCTGCCGGAATCGCCGCAGTGGAGTTCGAGCTGGAGCACCGCTCCACCCAGATCGAGGCCGATGCCGCAAGGCTGGTGCAGTTGAACCTGCAAGCCATCAGTTTCGGGGCCGTGGCCCTGCAGGTGATGGCGCTGCCCCTGGGAGCCGGATCAACGGCCTCCGGGCAGGCGGTGCAGCAGTATCAGTTCGAGGGCTTTCTGGCCCCGGCCCGAAAGGGCGCACGACTGAGCGTCTTTCATGTGACCGCAGTGCACGGCGCGCAAGCGGCAGGCTGAATCCCTTCGATCATCGAAAGGACACATCAAATGGCATTTTTCCGTGGCAAGGGCAAGGGTAAGCCCGGTCAGAAGCGCACCCAATCCAATCCGCTGTTCAAGCGCCGCAAGGTCTGCCGCTTCACGGCCGCCGGCGTCAAGGAAGTCGACTACAAGGACGTCGAGACCCTGAAGGACTTCATCGGCGAGAACGGCAAGATCATCCCGGCCCGTCTGACGGGTACCAAGGCATTCTTCCAGCGCCAGCTGGACACCGCCATCAAGCGCGCGCGCTTCCTGGCGCTGCTGCCCTACACCGACAACCACAACTGATCGGGCAGAAGAAGGAATACTCATCATGCAAATCATTCTTCTTGAAAAAGTCGCCAACCTCGGCAACCTCGGTGACGTGGTTCGCGTCAAGGACGGCTACGCCCGCAACTTCCTGATCCCGCAGAAGAAGGCGCGTCGCGCCACCGAAGTGGCCCTCAAGGAATTCGAAGCCAAGCGCGCCGAGCTCGAAAAGGCAGCGGCGGCCACCCTGGCCGCGGCCCAGGCCACCGGCGAAAAGCTCAACGGCCTCACCGTGAAGATCAACGCCAAGGCCGGCGTGGATGGTCGCCTGTTCGGCTCCGTGACCAACTTCGACATCTCCGAGGCGCTGTCCAAGCAGGGCTTCCCGGTGCACAAGAGCCAGGTCCGCATGCCCAATGGTCCGATCAAGACCGTGAGCGACTCTTCTGTCGACGTGGCGCTGCATACGGACGTGGTCGTTCCGGTGAACGTCTCGGTGGTCGGCGAAGCCTGATTCACTGAATCGGTTCCAGCACGACGGGCCGCAGATTCTGCGGCCCGTTTTGTTTTTGGGCTGCAAAGTTATCCCGCACAACCCACAGCTTGCCCACCGCTTATCCACAGCTTTTCCCCCGTCTTGTGCACAGCGCTTTGGGGCCACGGCTCCTTACACTCGACCGCTTGTGTCGATCTGATTCCAGGTCTCCAGTACCACGATGAATTCCCCCGCCGATCTCCGCTCTGTTGACCCGCAACTGGCCGCGCTGAAGGTGCCACCCCACTCGGTCGAGGCCGAGCAGTCCGTGCTCGGTGGCTTGATGCTGGACAACGGCGCCTGGGACAAGGTGGGCGACCTCATTCGCGAGGACGACTTCTACCGCTTCGACCACCGGCTGATCTGGCAGCACATTGCAAAGCTGATCGAGAAGTCGCGCCCGGCCGACGTCATCACGGTCTATGAAAGCCTGCAGATCGCTGGCCGTGCTGATGAAGCAGGCGGCCTGGCTTATCTCAACGCGCTTGCGACGTCCGTGCCTTCGGCGGCAAACGTGCGCCGCTATGCCGAGATCGTCCGCGACCGCGCGGTGCTGCGCAAGCTCGTCACCGTGGCCGAGGACATTGCCGGAGCGGCCTACAACCCGCAGGGCAAGGACACCAAGCAGCTGCTCGATGAAGCTGAAAGCCGCGTGTTTGCCATCGCAGAGGAGGGCGCGCGCGGTGCCGCGGGCTTCCACAACCTGCCCGATGTGCTGACGGAGGTGGTCGAGCGCATCGACGAGCTCTACCACCGCAACGATGCGTCCGACATCACCGGCACGCCCAGCGGCTTCGATGACATGGACAAGATGA
>DASSQC010000360.1:0-14502 GCA_035702705.1 Burkholderiaceae bacterium
AGCTCAATCTGCCCACGGCTGCAGACGGGCGCGATGAACTCGCCAGCCTGCTCAGGGCGATCGAACAGACCCGGCTCAGCCTGATCGATACGGTCTCCGAGGTGCGCGCCAACGCCGAGGCAGTGGCCAGTGCAAGCGCCCAGATCGCGCAGGGCAACACCGATCTGTCCAGCCGCACCGAACAGCAGGCCAGCGCCGTCCAGCAGACCGCAGCGACGATGGAGCAACTCGGCACGACCGTGCGCAACAACGCCGAAAGCGCGCAGCTGGCCGATGACATGGCGCGCGATGCGGCGCGTGTCACCGACCGCAGCAACGAAGCCATGGGTCGGGTCACCGAGGCCATGGCCCGCATCGAAGACACCGCTCGGCGCATTGCCGACATTCTCGGGACGATCGACAGCATCGCCTTCCAGACCAACATCCTGGCACTCAATGCGTCTGTGGAAGCGGCACGCGCCGGCGAGCAGGGCCGCGGTTTTGCCGTGGTCGCCACCGAGGTCAGGGCGCTGGCCGGGCGCTGCGCCGAAGCCGCACGCGAGATCAAGATCCTGGTTGCGCAAAGCACCGCCAGCACCAGCGAGGGCAGTGCACTGGTCTCGCAGGCTGGCTCCACCCTGTCCGAGGTGTCGGTTGCGGTTCGACGCGTCACCGAGCTGCTCGCCGAGATCAGCAGCGCCAGCCGCCAGCAGAGCGACGGCGTCCTCCAGGTGGGCGAGGCCGTGCATTCGATGGATGTGACCACGCAGCAGAACGCCGCGCTGGTCGAACAGAGCGCTGCAGCGGCAGAGAGCCTGCGTACCCAGGCAGACAACCTCGTGCAGGCCGTGAGCGTGTTCGTCGTCGACTACGCACCGCGGACCACGCAGCGTGCATGAACGATCCGCACTAGCATCGGCAGATGCAGACGGCCGGAGCACGGCCGCTGCGCAGCCGATGAACACTCGCCCGTTGCCCACCGATGCACTCACCACCGCGCAGGCCGCCAGGCAGCTCGGGGTCTCGACGCAGACCGTTCAGAAGTGGGTCGACCTCGGTCTGCTGCGCGCCTGGAAGACGCTTGGCGGACACCGTCGCGTGTCTGCAGCGTCAGTGCAGAGCCTGCTCGCGGCCCGTGACAGCGCGCCCGTCAGCGGCCATCAGGATGCCGAACCGGCTGTACGTCGGTCGATCACGATCATGCTGGTCGAGGACGATTCGTCGGAAGCTGAACTTCTGGGTGAGCTGCTTGAAGGCCTGTTCGGCAAGCGCGCGAACATCGTCCATCACGACAACCCGTTCGATGCGCTGCTTCATGCAGGGCGCCATCCACCTGATGTGTTGCTGACCGATGTCAACATGCCCGGCATGGACGGTCTGGCGATGGTGACCCGCCTGCTGTCCAATCCGATGATGAATCAGACGCGCATCGCACTGGTCACCAACTTCGCCCGCGAAGAGGTGGAGCGCCTGGGCCCGATACCCGAGCGGGTGCTGTATCTGCGCAAGCCCGTGACGCGTGCCGTCCTGCTCGATGCACTGAACTTCCTCGGCAATGACTGAGCCTCTGGCAACGCGCAGGCATCTGCCGGCCTCTCGGTTCCTGCTGATCGTCGTTGCCGTGGCCGTGGTGAGCTACCTGCTGCTTGCGCTCTGGGCGCGCGACAGCCATGACGCCGCACTCGAGCGCGCTGCATCCGAAATCGAGGCACTGGCGCAGCTCAACAGTGCAGCGCTCGGCCTGCACCTGCGCAACGCGCGGCGCGCGGCCGAGGAGCTGGCCAATGCGCCGCAGATCGACGAGCGCACCGTGCACGCGGCACATGCGGCACGTCTGAACGGCACCGACCTGCTCGATGTCTTCGATCGGCATGGTCATGTCCTCGCCACGACGGCCTCCGAACCTGCGGCCGCGCCCGCCTCGCTGGTCGACCAGTTCACCGACGAGCATCGCCTGCGAAGTTCGGGTCTGGGCTGGGCCTATGAACGACAGGGACGCTACTGGCTGCCGGTCATCTACCGGCAAGACGACGAACACTGGATCGTGGTGAGCCTGCCCATCGAGAACATCCTTGCCAGTTGGGCCCGACCGCGCTGGACGGGGCTGAACCCGATCGGCCTGCGCAGCGGAACGGATCGCATCCTGCTGCGCTTTCCGTTCTCGCCGGATCAGCTCGGCAAGGACGCTGCGGCCACGAGTTCGGCCGCCCTGCTGCGCGAGGCGGTGCTGCGCGGCGTTGCGCACGGCAATATGCGCACCATGGTGACCGAGACGGAGCAGGTCGAACGCCTGATCGGCTGGGCGCTTGTACCCGGCTCGATGAGCCGGGCGCTCGTGGCCACCGATGTGGCGAATGTGCGTGCCGAATGGCTGCGCAGCGAAGGCAGCAAGTTCGGTGTGCTGGCTGCACTGATCGCTTTGGCACTGGCCAGTTGGGTGGGCTGGCGCTTCCGCATCGTGGCCTACCAGCGGGAACTGCAGCGCGCCACGGTGCTCAATTCGCAGGCACTCGATGCCAGCGCAGACACCACCTGGGTGATGCGCCACGATGAGCGCATCGAGCTCGGCGAGGGGGCGCCCTGGCTGCGTGAACTGCTTCAAAGCACGGCTCGCAGCGACCAGCCCTTTGACGCACTGCTGCAGCTTGCCGAGCCCGAGGATGCGCAGCGGTTTCGCCAGACGCTGCAGGCGTGCAGCACCCGGCCGGCGCCCTTCGAGCAGCTGCTTGAGTTCCGCGACCGCAAGGGCAGGATCCGCTCGGTACTGGTCCGCGGCGCACCCCTGCAGCACGGGCAACCGCACGGTGATCGCATGGTGGGCACGCTGCGGGACATCACCGAGCTGGCCGACGCACACCGCACCATCCGCAGCACCACACAGACGCTGGAGCGAGCCTGCGAGCTCGCCCTCATCGGTCCCTGGCATGTGGATGCCCACAACCTGCAGCTCACGCTGTCGGACACGGCCAAGCGGATCTACGGGCTGCCCGCCGACTTCGGGCCGATGCCCTGGCTGGAGTTCCAGGGTGCTGGTGGCGCCGATCAGGTGCGCCTGAGCCGGCAGCGAAAGCGCCTGCTCGAGACCGGCGAGGGCTACTCCGAGCTCTGCAGCTTCCAGCGCGGACCGCAAGGCGAGGTGCGCTGGATCAAGAGCGTGGCGAGCCCGGTGTTCAAGGACGAACGCCTCGTCAGCGTCGAAGGCTCCGTCCAGGATGTGACCTCCCTGATCGAGACACAGGGCAGGCTGCACGCGCACGAGAAGACCAACCTCATGCTGTCCACGGCGCTGGAGGTGTCCTCGCAGGCGGTGGCCATCACCGATGAGCAGGGGCTGATCAGCTGGACCAACCAGGCCTACCTGAAGCGCACCGGCCTGTCGGCGCTCGATGTACTCGATCGACAGATCGAGAGCACGCTGCCCGATGTGTCCGACGCCGGTTCAGTGGTCTACCCCAGTCTGGGCGAACTCACACAGAGTTTGCGCGGCACCGGCACGCCGCGCATTCGCGTAAGAAACAATGATGAGGTCTGCTGGTTTGATGTCGAGGTTCAGCGCATCAGCGCCGGTGACGACTTCGATGATGCACTGGTCTGGGTGCTGACCGAAGTCACCCATGACGTGCGGCGCGAGGCTGCGCTCCAGGACGCCACACGTCGATTCGAACTGGCCACGCGCAATGCAGCCATCGGGATCTGGGAAATCGATTTTGTCCGTGACAAGAGCCACTGGAATGATGCCCTGTACAGCATGTTCGGGCTCGCGCACTGCGATCAGCCGCTCAGCGTGGCGGACGTGGCGGCCCGTGTGCATCCCGAGGACCAGCCCGAGGCGCAGCGCTCCTGGGAGGCAGCCGTCAAGCAGGCCGCAGTGGCCGACACGGAATTCCGGGTGCGCGGCGCGGACGGCCAGTGGCACTGGCTCAAGAGTTCCTTCGTGATCGAACGCGATGCCCGGGGACGGGCGACACGTGCGATCGGCACCACGGTCGACACGACCGTCAGCCACGAGATCGAAGCCGAGCGCAGCTCTCGTCAGATCGCCGAGGCCCAGACACAGGCCAAGAACACCTTCCTGTCGCGGATGAGCCATGAACTGCGCACGCCGCTCAACGCGATCATCGGGTACACGCAGCTGCTGCGGCAGCGCCTGGTCGCTGACAAGCCTGCCGATGAGCGACTCGCCCGTGTGGAGTCCGCCGGATGGCATCTTCTGTCCCTGATCGACGAGGTGCTCGACCTGTCGCGCATCGAGAGCGGCACGGTGCCGCTGCACCCGATTCCGGTCAGCCTCGAACGGGTCCTGCCCGAGGCGCTTGCACTGGTCGAGCCGCAATTCGGCAAGGCGCGCGTCACGCTGGAGTACACCCCGACTGCCGCCTGGGTCCATGCCGACCCGAAACGGCTCAAGCAGATCGTGACCAACCTGCTCAGCAACGCAGCCAAATACAACCGCCCCGGCGGGCATGTGTGGGTGACCGTGGGCCGGGCCGGTGACCAGATCAGCATCGCCGTGCGTGACGACGGTCTGGGCATGGATGCGGAACAACTCACCCGCCTGTTCAGTCCCTTCGACCGGCTGGGCCGGGATCTGATGGGGATCGAGGGCACCGGCATCGGCCTGACGATCTGCAAGACGCTCGCCGAGCGAATGAACGGCACACTGTCGGTACGCAGTGAAACGGAGGTTGGCAGCGTCTTCGAGCTTTGCCTGCCCGCAGCCGAACCGGTGAGCACGGTGATTGCGCCGCGCGATGCACACTCGCTCGGAGCCGCCTCGGTCCGGCGTGTGCTCTGCGTCGAGGACAACCTGGTGAATGCATTGCTCCTCGAGGAAGCCCTCCACACGGCGTTTCCGCTCTGGCACATCGGGCGTGCGGCCTCGGTCGCCCAGGCGCGGGGCACCCTGCAGGCCGAACGCTTCGACTATGTGCTGCTCGACCTGAACCTGCCCGATGGCCAGGGTGTGCATTTGCTGGATGACCAGAGCATCCGGGAGCATCTGCCGCCGGATCATGTGATCCTCCTGACGGCCGATGCCACCGAGCAGGCAGCACAGCTCAGCAGTCGCTACGGCCTGCGTGGCGTGCTCACCAAACCCTTCAAGCTCAGCGCCCTGTCCGACATGCTGTCATGAACGGGGCTGCAGCAGTGCCGCCATGCGCTGCTGCACCACCTGGAGCGCCCTGGCCGGCCGCAGCATGACCTTGAATTCGGTGATGCGGCCGGCCTCGTTCCAGCGGATCAGGTCCACGCCATTGACCACGACACCATCGAGTTCGGTCTCGAACTCGAGCACCGCATCGCCTGGGCCGACGATCTCGCGCACGTAGCGGAAGCTCGGGCTGAAGAACACCTTGAAGGCCGCCGTCAGGTACATCACCACGCCGGCGCGGCCGGCCTGCGGCGCGTAGGCCACGGGCGAATAGAACACGGCCGCCTCGTCGATGAGCTGGTCGAGACCCGTGGGGTCACGAGCCGCGACCATGCGGTGCCAGACGCTGACGGGGTGTTCGTTCATGACTGCACGATCAATGCGGCTGACGTGCTGCTGCCCGGACGCTGTCAGAAGCGATACCCGCCGCTGACCGCAAACACCACCGGCCGGAAGTCGATGGTGCTGGTGCGCACCAGGCCGGCGCTGTTGCTCGTCAGATCGCTCTTGACCTGGGCGGTGGCGATCTTGGCGCTGGCGAACCAGCGTTCGTCGATGCGCCAGTTCAGTCCAGCCTGGGCGGCCAGGCCGAAGCTGTCGGTCAGGGTGATCGAGGTCGGGCCGCCGCTGGCATTGCTGCCGGCCGGGGTGCTCCTTCCGGCAAAGAAGCTGGTGTAGTTGAAGCCCACGCCCACGAACGGCTGCACGGTGGCCTTGGGGTCGGCAAAGCTGTAGTTGACGAACATCGTCGGCGAGAACTGCTTGACCTCGGCGATCTTGCCCACGCCGGCCAGGGCGCCGGTGCCCTGCACGTCGTGCTTGGGTGGCACACCCAGAGCCAGCTCGAGGCTGTAGCGATCATTGACGCGACGGCTGTAGGAGAACACCAGCGTGGTGGCGTCATCGACCTTGAGGTTGGCGCCGGGCGGGGTGAAGGGTCCCCTCAGGTCGCTGGCCTTGGAATTGATGTTGATGAAGGCCAGGCCCAGGGTGAGCGCCTGCTCCTGCGCCTGGGCGCCGAAGTTTGCGACCATGAGTGTGGCGGCCAGCAGTGCGGCAGCCAGCGGCGACTTGCGTGTGTTCATGCGGTCTCCTGATGCGTGTAGCGCCCGCGCTCGGCCATGGGGCGGACGCGTGGCGCTGGGATGGGTTGCGATTCAGAACTGGCTGAAGAAGCCGCGTGCTGCAGCCGCGCAGAACGGTGCGGCCGCGCCGTGGTACTGCTGGATCCAGCCGGTCTGCCCGCCGGCGGCAATGCCGGCGGCCTTGACCTGCGCAAAACCGAGCTTCGCGGCAGCAAAGGGATCGTTCGGGCCGGTGGGTGCGGAGTCCACATCCAGTACGGTGACGATGCCGGCCGGCGGCGCCAGCGGCGAAGGTGCCGTCCAGAGCCCCTGCATCAGCTGGGTGTTGGTGAAGAACACCGTGGGGTCGCCATTGCCGCCGCACAGCAGGGTGGGCCGTGCGGGCGTCCAGTTGCGCAGGTCATTGGCCTTGAAGGCACGGCGCAGGGTGTTGCCCGGATTGGCCGCCGGGGCGCCGGTGGTCAGGGTGGGCACGGCGCCGTCCGGGTTGGCAAAGGCATCGAGCAGGTAGGCCAGGCGGGCGTTGTTGTTGATCAGCGGCGTGCTGCCGAAGCCCAGCGCAAACAGCGGGGCAAACGCGGGCGGCTGGGTGGGTGGAGTGATGGCGTTGAGCGTGGCCTGGACCTGGGCCGGCGAGCCCGCCGGCGCCGTGGGCGGCGTGCTGGAGAACAGCTGGGTCTGCGGCAGCTTGCCCTGCTGGAAGATCTGGGCAATGTCGGTGCCGCTGGGCAGCAGGGTCTCGATCCCGGTGGCGAACTGCGCCGTGTACAGGTCCGTGGTCTGGCCGTAGATGTCGCCATAGGCCTTCTGGTAGCTCGTGGCCAGCAGCGGCGTGAAGACGGTGCTGCCCAGGTTCACGTTGCCGTAGAAGACCGCGTCGCCGAAGGCCAGCATGGCGTATGGGCCCGCACTGGGCGCCGTCGCCGTCACGGTCTGGCCGGCAGTCTGCAGCGCACGGTGCGTGGCCATGGCCACGTGGCCACCCTGGGAGTAGCCGAAGATGTAGAGCTTGCCATTGTCCGAAACGCGGGCCGCGCCCTGGTTGGTGGTGGCCAGGCGGCCATCGCGCAGCGCTGCGCGCGCGGCGGTCAGCGCGTCGATCATCTCCTTGCTGGATTGATCGGCGTTCAGGTAGGGGTGGTAGGGCAGGCGCGAAGCGTCGTAGCCGGCGTAGTTGGGCGCCACCACGATGTAGCCCTGCGCGGCAAACAGCGCCGCAGCCAGGGCCGATTCGCCGTTGTTCTGGATATCGGCCATGTTGTAGCCGCGGTCGGTGGTGGTGCCATGGGCCCAGAGCACCACGGGTCGGGCGCCGCTGCACTGCGCACCGGTGCCGCTGGGCACCATGATCGCGCCGGTGGCATTGGTGGCCTCACCGCGACCGCCCACCGTGCCGTAGTTCATGTAATAGAGGTCGACGCCGCAGACCGGGTTGCCCGCCAGCTGGAGCACGCCCTGACCGCTCGTGCTGGCCTGCAGAGTCGCCTGCAGCTGGGCGGCGCTGATCGGCGCAAGCCGGGGAGGCGGCGCCTGGATCAGCACACCGCGCGACAGCGACGCATCGATGGTGCCGCTGTCCGTACCGCCGCCACCGCAGGCGCCCAGCAGCGCAAGGCTGCCGATCAGCGCCGCGAATCCGAACAAACGCACAGATGCGCGAGACGAAGGTTTGGACCCGACCGGGTCGCGAAGTGCCTGCACGTGAAGTCTCCTCTTGTGGCCCGAGTCCTTGCCGGGTGAGGGGATGCTATGGCTGCGCGCAGGGCAGCTCAAGCCGTGCAGGTGGAGAAGACGGTTCAGCGTCAGCAGAACGCCACAGGGTGTGCAGCAATTGCGGCACTGACGTCACCCAACGCGGCCGATTTTGATTATTTCCACACAGCAAGATCCAGCTTCTCGGTTATCCGGTGCGGATCTTGCTCAATTCCTGACATAACGAGAATAAGGCCGAAATCAACGCATTCAGGCACCCGTGAGGGCTGCCGCAAACTCGTCTGCCGAGAAGGGCTGCAAGTCGGCCAACTGCTCGCCCACCCCGATGAACAGCACCGGAACCGGACACGTGGAAGCGATTGCCGCCAGCACGCCGCCCTTGGCCGTGCCGTCGAGCTTGGTCACGATCAGACCGGTGAGCTGCAGGGCCTCGTTGAAGGCCTTGACCTGCGCCACCGCGTTCTGGCCGGTGTTGCCGTCGATCACGAGCCAGCGCTCGTGCGGCGCGCCCTCCAGCGCCTTGCCGCACACGCGGGCGATCTTCTTGAGCTCCTCCATCAGGTGCAGCTGCGTGGGCAGGCGGCCTGCGGTGTCGGCAATCACCACATCCACCCCCTTGGCACGCGCGCTCTGCACGGCGTCGAAGACCACCGCACCAGGGTCTGCGCCGTCCTGGCTGACCACGCTGACCTGGTTGCGGTTGCCCCAGACGGCCAGCTGCTCGCGCGCCGCGGCGCGGAAGGTGTCGGCCGCGGCCAGCAGCACGCTGTGCCCGCCCTCGCTGAGGTGGTGGGTGATCTTGCCGATGCTGGTGGTCTTGCCCGCCCCATTCACGCCGGCAATCATCACCACCCAGGGCTTCTCGGCGGGTACTTGGGGGGTGCGTTCCAGCGACCGCAGATGCTCGGCCAGCACGCGCGCCAGGGCCGCGCGCACGGCCGCGGCGTCCTCGATGCGCTCGGCCTTCACGCGGGCGCGTAGATCGGCGAGGATTTTCTGGGTGGCGGCCACGCCGCAGTCCGCCATGAGCAGGGCATCCTCGAGCTGCTCGAACAGCGCCTCGTCCACTTTCACGAAGCCGAACACGCCGGCAATGCTGCTGCCGGTGCGCGACAGGCCCTGCTTCAGGCGCGCAAGCCAGCTCTTCTTCTCGGCGGCCTCGGCCGTGCCGCCGACCTCGGTGGCCTCGGGCGCCGGCACCGGTGCGGGCATCGTTGCAGGCAGCGGCGCCGACACGGCGGCAGGCGCCTGCGCGACATCGGCTGCCGACGCCTGCGCGGTGGATACCCCCTGCGCCTCGACAGGTGGCGGCGGGGTTTTCTTGCGAAAGAAGCTGAACATGATGAACGCCGAAGACGGCCGGTTGCAGCCGGCCTGCGAGCCCGCCGCGGCATGCTGCGCCAACCGGCCGACCCTGAAGGGATTGGCAGTTTAGGCGGCCCGCGCCTCCACCCGGCGCGCCAGGCAGAACCCCGCCCGCCTGCTGGGCCTGGACCTACACTGCGCAGCCCATGGCCCGTCCACCCTTCCGATCCACGCCCCGTTCATCTGTCCGTGCGGCTGCCCGTTCATCGGCTGGAGCCGCCGCCTCGGCGGGTGCAGTGGCAGCCAAGCCGGCAAGCACCCGCCACGCGCCGCATGCCGTGCGCATCATCGGCGGGCAGTGGAAGCGCACGCCGCTTGCCGTGGTGGACCTGCCGGGCCTGCGCCCCACGCCGGACCGGGTGCGCGAGACGGTGTTCAACTGGATCCGCCATCTGCGCGGCGGCCTCGAGGGCGCGCGGGTCCTGGATCTGTTCGCCGGCACCGGCGCGCTGGGTCTGGAGGCGGCCAGCCGTGGCGCCGCCAGTGTGACACTGATCGAGCAGCAGCGTGCTGCGGTCGCGGCCCTGTCGGCCAGCATTGCCAAGCTCAAGGCGCAGGAGCAGGTGCAGCTGCTGCAGGCCGATGCATTGGCCGTGCTGCGCGGCCTGCCGGCGGCAAGCGTCGATCTCGCATTCGTTGATCCGCCTTATGACGCCGGCCTGCTGCCTGCGGTGCTGGCCGCCCTGCCCCGCGTGCTGGCCGAGGAGGCGCTGGTCTATGTGGAGGACCGCGCGCCGATTGCGCCCGCGCCCGAGACGGGCTGGTCGGTGACGCGGAGTGATCGTGCCGGCCAGGTGCACTTTGCGCTGCTGTCCCGGACCGCAATGCCCCTACACGATGCAGATATTGCACCTGTCAAAAAGCCGCAATAATTGCCGCAGCGCACCATGAGAGTTGCGCATCCGGTTGTTGGCGGCGCAGCCGCGCCGCTCCCCGATTCAACCCGCATCGCTCACCCGCAGGGGCCGCCATCCATGATCGCCATCTATCCCGGCACGTTCGACCCGCTCACCCGCGGCCACGAGGATCTCGTGCGCCGGGCGGCGAACATGTTTCCGCAGCTGATCGTGGGCGTGGCCGACAGCCGCTCCAAGCGGCCGCTGTTCTCCCAGGGCGAGCGCATCGAGCTGGCCCGCGAGGTGCTCGGGCACTACCCGAACGTGACGGTGAAGGGCTTCTCCGGCCTGCTCAAGGACTTTGTGCGCGCCGAGGGCGGCCGGGTGATCGTGCGCGGCCTGCGTGCCGTGGGCGACTTCGAGTTCGAGTTCCAGATGGCTGGCATGAACCGCGCCCTGATGCCCGGTGTGGAAACCATCTTCCTCACGCCCTCCGAGCAATACCAGTTCATCAGCGGCACCATGGTGCGCGAGATCGCGCTCATGGGCGGCGACGTGGGCCAGTTCGTGTTCCCCGAGGTCGAGCGCTGGCTCAAGACCAAGGTGCAGCAGATGGGCGCCAGCCCGCCGGAGGCCTGAGGCTGTGGCGCTGCTGATTACCGACCAATGCATTAACTGCGACGTTTGTGAGCCTGAGTGCCCGAACGAAGCGATCTATATGGGCACGGAGATCTACGAGATCGAGCCGGGCAAATGCACGGAGTGCGTCGGCCACTTTGACACGCCGCAGTGCGTGGAGGTGTGTCCGGTGGAGTGCATCCTGGTGAATCCGGAGTGGCAGGAGAGCAAGGACGATCTCATGGCGAAGTACCGGCAGCTCACGGGCAAGTTCGATGCGGCGCTGGCCGCCGCCCGCCCCACGCCTCCGGAGCCCGAGGGCGATCAGTCGAACGCGAAGACCGCTTCGCCTGCCTGACCGACGCGCAGCACACCGCCTGCGCCTTCACTGACGATCGCATTCATCCCCACGCAGACCTCGCCGTGCTGGCTGGCCAGCGCGCGGAAGGTGGCGAGTGTTCGCATCGGTTCGATCATCGACTCGCCGGTGCTCTGTTCCACATTCGGCACCTCGCAGCGCGAGCAGGGCGCCACCAGCTTGAGTTCCACGGATCCGAAACGCAGGGTGTCGACATGGTCTTCTTCCCAGGCCGCCAGACCCGCGACCACTACATTGGGGCGGAAGCGGTTCATCGGCACCGGGGGCAAGCCGCGCGCGGCGATGCGCTGATTCAAGTCGTCCAGGCTCGCTTGCCCGACCACGAGCAGCGGATACCCGTCAGCAAACTGGTAGGCCACCGGGTCACGGCCTTCAATCACGCGCAGACGACGCGCCTGGGGCGAAAACTTCACCAGACGCAGCGGCTGTGAGGCGCGACCCAGTGCAGCCGTGATCCATGCGGCGGCCTCATCGCCGCAGTCCAGCGCATCCACGGTGTCGCGCCAGACCGTTACGCGCCGCGTCTGCACTGCAAGGCTGGCGTCCACATCCAGATCCGACTGACCTGTGCGAGACAAGCGCAGACCCTGCGCGGTGACGCTCGGGCGAATCAGCGCCATGGCCGGCACGGTGCGCTGCGTGATGAAGCGTCCACTGGCGGCATCCACCACCATGTAGCCCCGATCATGCGCGAGCCCGGCCTGCAGGGCCACAGCGTCCTTCAGCGCCGTCCCTGCGCAGCCCTTGACGGGATACACATGGAGCTCGGTGAGCGTGACTGCCGTCATCGGTGTTCCTTGGCGACGACCCGACGCATAGACCGGGGGCGCTGCTCAGCGCGCTGCGGGCGGCTGGGGCGCGGCAGGCGGCTGTACGGGCTGCGGGGCAGGCTGAGGCACCACCTGCGGCGCCGGCAGTGCCGGAACAGGCAGCTGCGGCACTACCACGCCGGGCGCCAGATTGAACTCGTCCACCGCCGTCACCTTGGTCACGTAGTAGCGCGTCTCACCGAAGCAGGAGCCGGGCAGGCCGACCTTCTGCTCGTAATGCAGGTTCACGCGCTTGCCCATGAGGCGATTGATGTCCTGCGCGACGGTGTCGTCCCAGACCGTGAAGTTGAACTTCTCAGGTACCGCGCCCGGCATGGTGACCAAAGCCAGCTCGCCTTCCCAGGTCTTGCACACCCAGCCCTTGCGGCTGAACTTCTGCACCCAGCCGGCACGCTCGCCGTCCGAATAGTTCCAGTTCAGCACCACGGCAAAGTAGGCCGCGCCCAGCAGAACCAGCACCAGCAGGAAGATGATGAAGCCCTTGAGAAAGCCGGAACTGCGCTTTTCTTGGCCAACAGGAGGGTTTGCGCTCATGGCAGAAGGTGTGGTCAGACGTTGAACAGGAAGTTGAGCACGTCGCCGTCCTTGACGATGTACTCCTTGCCTTCGGCGCGCATCTTGCCCGCTTCCTTGGCGCCCGTCTCACCCTTGTAGGTGATGTAGTCCTCGAAGGCGATGGTCTGTGCGCGGATGAAACCGCGCTCGAAGTCGGTGTGGATCACGCCAGCCGCCTGCGGCGCGGTGGCGCCCACGGGAATGGTCCAGGCGCGCACTTCCTTTACACCGGCAGTGAAGTAGGTCTGCAGGCCCAGCAGCTTGAAACCGGCGCGGATCACGCGATTCAGGCCGGGCTCGTCCATGCCGAGGTCCTTGAGGAAGTCGGCCTTGTCGGCGTCGTCCAGATCGGCAATTTCGCTTTCGATCTTGGCGCAGACAGCCACCACCGGTGCGCCTTCCCTGGCCGCGTATTCGCGCAGCTTGTCCAGGTGCGGGTTGTTCTCGAAGCCATCCTCCAGCACGTTACCCACGTACATGGCCGGCTTGGCGGTGATCAGGCACAGCGGCTTGAGCACCTCCTTTTCCTCGGCATACAGGTCCACGCTGCGCACCGGGCGGGCCTCGTTCAGTGCGGGCAGGATCTTCTCCAGCGCATCGACCAGGCGCTTGGCCTCCTTGTCACCGCCCGACTTGGCGAGCTTCTGGTTCTTGGCGAGCTGCTTTTCCACCGTGGCCAGATCGGCCAGCGCCAGTTCGGTCTGGATGACTTCGATGTCGGCAATCGGATCGACCTTGCCGGCCACGTGGATCACGTTCGGGTCATCGAAGCAGCGCACCACGTTGACGATGGCGTCCGTCTCGCGGATGTGGCTCAGAAACTGGTTGCCCAGACCCTCGCCCTTGCTGGCACCGGCCACCAGGCCCGCGATGTCCACGAACTCGGTCACGGCCGGCACGATCTTCTGCGGCTTGACGATCTCGGCCAGCTGCGCCAGGCGCGGGTCCGGCACCTCCACCATGCCCACATTGGGCTCGATGGTGCAGAACGGGAAGTTCTCGGCGGGGATGCCGGCCTTGGTCAGGGCGTTGAAGAGGGTGGACTTGCCGACGTTGGGCAGGCCGACGATGCCGCACTTGAGGCTCATTGTGATCAGGCTTTCTGGAGAACGTGCCGCACAGCGCGGGCTGCAGGCCGATGAGCGCGCGCCACCGTCAGACGAAACGGCGTGCGCTGGGAAGGGCGCGATTGTACTTTTCAGGCCATGACCTCGCCCCCGTCCTCGACCACCCGCCAGCCCGTCACCCCCACTGAAGTGCTGTACGCCACCAGCAACTACGCCACCGACACGGTCAGCGTGGACACGCAGGCGGTGTTCCAGACCAGCCACCTGCTCGTGCGCCCCGCCCGGCGGCGCGACTCGGACGCGATCTGGGCCTTTGCCCAGGCCAACCCGGAGTACGAGCAGATGGTGGCGGGCGGCCTGCCGTCCCGTGAGGCCTATCTGGCGGACTACTTTGACCACCAGCCTCCGCCGGAGATGAGTTTCACAAGCCAGCACCATCTGCTGGTGTTCACCAAGACCGCCGACGCGCGGGAGCATGAATTGGTCGGCCTGATCGAGTGCGTCATTGACCTGATGGCGCATGGCGTGGGCCACATCGGCTTTTTCCAGGTGGCAACCCGCCTGCAGGGCAGCGGCATGGCCCAGCAGGTCTACACCGCGCTGGAAGACTGGCTCATCAGCCAGGGCAGCATCGCCCTGCGGCTGGGCGTGGTGGAGCAGAACGCACGCGCCAGAGCCTTCTGGGCACGCAATGGCTATGTACGGGTCAAGACCCGCACGAATGTGGACTTCGGCCGCCAGAAGAACACTGTGCACGTCATGGTCAAACTGGTCGGACCACTCACAATGGATGCTTATCTGGCAATGGTTGCGCGAGATCGGGCGGACACGCCGTGAGTTTCACGCCGGCGTGGCGGGCACAAGCGCCGCCCACTCACACCGGCCGCTTGCGATTCACGCCGTAACGCCGCAGATCCGTCGCA
>DASSQC010000361.1:0-12164 GCA_035702705.1 Burkholderiaceae bacterium
CGGGCGAAGTACTGGCTCACATCGGCCGATCTCGGCTGGAAGCGCCTGCAGGCGGCAGCGGTCTCGGGCTGCGCGGACAGGCCGGCATCCACGCTGAGCACGGCCGCCACGCGGGACTGCTTCAGGGGCCTGGGCGTCTCGGACTGCGGTCCGCCTTCGTAAGGGTCCACCGGCGCGTCGGCGGCCGGGCTGGGCGGGGGTGGCGTGGCAACGGGTGCCGTCTGCATCGCGGACGGCGCTTGAGGCTGCGCGCGCGCCGGGTTGTGCACGGGCAGCATGCCGCCAAGCACCACGGCGAGCGCGGTGCATGACGCGGCCCTGCGAATGCCCGGTGCGCCGCGACGCCACGCGCAGACAAGCGGCCGAACCAGCGAGTGGTCGCTCACCATCGTGCGCTCTGCGCTTCCGTGGGGTTTTTCCATGACACCTCCGGGTGACGATAGACCTCGTGCAGGCTCACGCCCAGGGTGGCGCTGAGCTTGCCGAGCAGCCACTGCCAGGACGCCTGCTGCGCGTCGGAGAAGGATTCATAGGCCAGCGGCTCCTCGCCGCGCGGGATGGGTTCGGCACGCTGCAGTGCGCGGCCCACCACCTCCACACCGATGCTGTCGCTGTTGCCGGGGAAGCGCTTCGGAAAGGGCTTGAGCGCCTCCAGCCGCCCGGTGGGTGCGCCGGGGCGGTGGGCCTTCAGCTCGGTGGGCGGGCAGCTGTGATCCAGCAGGCAGCGCGCCTTGAGATGGCCCACGTGGTTGGTGCGCTGATGGACCGAGGCGGTCTGGTAGATCGTGCCGTCCCTGTCGATCAGGAAGTGCGCGCCGTTGGCGCCGGCCTTCAGGTAGCTGTCGAGTGCGCTCTGTGCTGTCGCGCCGCCGGTCTGGTGGACGATGATGCCGTTGACCTTGTCCATCGCGCCGCGGTGCAGGCCCGGCCGCAGCGCCAGCGTGACACGCGGGTCCTGCACCTCGCCTTGTTCATTCACCGTGAAGGCGCTGGCCCGCGGAGCGGGCTGGGCAGGCGGCAGGCTGGTGGCCTGCGCGAGGTACCAGGGCGTCCAGGGCAGCAGCGTGCTGCGGGTGTCCGGCCGCTGGCCTGCGCCTTGCAGGCCGATGCCGGTGAAGGGATCAAAGCGCGGATCGCCCATGGGCCCTGCCTCCTCGCAGATCGGTGTGGAACAACGAGCGGCGAGTGTTCCACGAGCAGCGTGCGGGCGTCGCCCCCGTCTATGGGGGATGCGGTGATGCCGCCGGGGGCAGAATGCCGGGGATCACTGGGACGGAGGGTCGGATGCAAGCGATGTCGACGGTGGCGCGAGCGCCGAGGCTGTCGTCTGTCTTGTTGCAGTTCGTGGTGTGGGTTGTGCTTGGCGAAACTGCGCATGCCCGGCCCGCGCCATCGCTGTGCTCCGCCGATGAAGCCGTGGTGTTCAGCTGCGAGTTCAAGGGCAGGTCAGGCGCAAGAATCGCCGCGCTCTGCGCCAGCCCTGCGCAAGCAGGCGAGCCACCGCGAGTGCAGTACCGATTCGGGACGCCGCGCAGAATCGAGTTCCGGTTTCCTTCCACGCCGCAGCCCCTTGGTGAACTGTTCTGGCTGAGCACGACGATGTACTCCGGCGGCGGAGAAGCGCGCATCCGGTTTCGCAACGCCGATACCGACTACATCCTGTTCGATGCGACCACCCGCACGGGCTTTGGCGGGGGGCCGAACAACCCGCAGTTCACTGCCGGTATCGCCACGCGTGTTGATGGCAAGCTGACGTCGGTCCTCAAGTGCAGCACCAGCACGCCCTTGGCCTACGGCCTGCTGCCCGGTCTGAAGACCGAGGACTTTGAGCATGACCTGATGCCCTGAGCACCGTCGAGGTGCACGGCCACGCTGCGTGGATGCTCAGCCGCCAAACAGGTCTGCGTTGGGCGTGCTCGCCGGTGCGGCCAGGCCGAAGTGGCGATAGGCCGTGGGCGTGGCAATCCGCCCGCGCGGTGTGCGCTGCAGGTAGCCCTGTTGAATGAGATAGGGCTCGATCACGTCCTCGATGGTCTCGCGCTCTTCGCCGATGGCGGCGGCGAGGTTGTCCAGGCCGACCGGGCCGCCCGAGAACTTGTGGATCACGGCTTCGAGCAGCTTCTTGTCCATCACATCAAAGCCGATGTGGTCGACATCGAGCATCTGCAGTGCAGCCTGGGCGGCGGCCTGGGTGATGGTGCCGTTGCCCTTGACCTGGGCGTAGTCGCGCACGCGGCGCAGCAGGCGGTTGGCAATGCGGGGCGTGCCGCGGCTGCGCTTGGCGATCTCCATGGCGCCCTCGGCGACGATGGGCGTCTCCAGCAGGCCGGCGGAGCGCGTGACGATCCGCGCGAGTTCGTCGGCGGTGTAGAACTCCAGCCGCGCGACGATGCCGAAGCGGTCGCGCAGCGGGTTGGTGAGCATGCCGGCGCGCGTGGTGGCGCCCACCAGGGTGAAGGGCTGCAGATCGAGCTTGACCGAGCGGGCCGCCGGGCCTTCGCCGATCATGATGTCGATCTGGTAGTCCTCGAGTGCGGGGTACAGGATCTCCTCGACCACCGGGCTCAGGCGATGGATCTCGTCGATGAAGAGCACATCGTTCTTCTCGAGATTGGTGAGCAGCGCGGCCAGGTCGCCGGCGCGTTCGAGCACGGGGCCGGAGGTCTGGCGCAGGTTCACCCCCATCTCGCGGGCGATGATGTGGGCGAGTGTGGTCTTGCCCAGACCGGGTGGCCCGAAGAGCAGCACATGGTCCAGCGCCTCGGCGCGGCCGCGTGCGGCACCCACGAAGATCTCCAGCTGCTCGCGGATCTTCACCTGGCCGACGTAGTCATCGATGCGCTGCGGCCGCAGCGCGCGTTCCACCGCGTCTTCATTGGGGCTGGTGGAGGCGGCAGACACCACGCGCGGCGCAGCGGCAAATTCGTCGGTCTGGATGGGCATGGGGCAAGAGCATAGCTTTGCATGCCATCGGCCCCGACCCTGCGTTACGCTCGCCGCTTCGTTTGCGATGGAGGGACCCCATGCAGATCTCGTTTGCGCGCACGCTCGCCACCCTGGGCCTTGCGCTGAGCAGCACCTGGGCCAGCGCCCAGACCCCGCCGGCCGCGGGCATCACGCCCCCGGCCCCCACGGCAGCCACGCCAGCCCTCGCGGCACCGGCGCTGCCGGTGGCGCGCATTGCGCCCGTGACCGACACCTACTTCGGCACGCAGGTCACGGACCCCTACCGCTACATGGAAGACATCAAGGCGCCCGAAGTGGCGGCCTGGATGAAGGCGCACAGCGACGACACCGCCCGCATCCTGCAGAGCCTGCCTCTGCGCGGAGCCTTCCTGGCGGATCTGGAGCGTTTTGAAGCGGCCGTGAGCAGCCGGGTGTTCGATGTCTGGCGTACACCGGGTGAGCGCTATGTCTACATGAAGCGCGCCGCCGGGGCCAATGCCTTCAAGCTGGTGACGCGCGTGGGGCTGCAGGGCGAGGAGCGCATCCTCTTCGACCCGGACACCCTGGCCAGGCAGACGGGCAAGCCGCACGCCATCAATTTCCTCGTGGTTTCGCCCGACGGCAAGCTCGCAGCCTATGGCGTGTCCGAGGCGGGCTCCGAGGCCGCCACGGCCTATGTGATCGATGTGGCCAGCGGGCGGCAGCTCGGCGAGCCGATTCCGCGCGCCGATTTCGGGGCCATCAGCTTCACGCCGGACGGCCGCTTCATGGCCTACAACCAGCTGGCTGAGCTCAAGCCGGGCGCGGCGGCGACCGAGAAGTACCTCAACAGCCGCGTCTGGGTACGGCCGGTGGACGGCAAGAACAGCATCGCGCGGCCGATCCTGGGCACCGGGCTGCCGGGCAGCACGCTCAAGCCCGAGCAGGGGCCCTCGGTGCAGTTCACGGCGGATGGTCGCTGGATGATCGCCACGATCTACAACGGCGTGCAGCGCGAGCTGCAGGTCTATGTGGCGCCGCAGTCTGCGCTGCGCATGCGCACGGCGGCCCCGATCCGCTGGCGCCTGCTGGCGGACTATGCCGACCAGATCGTGAACCTGACCTACCGCGAGAACCAGGTCTTTGCGCTTTCGCTGCGCAAGGCGCCGCGCGGCCGGATTCTGCGCATGGATCTGCTCGACTCCAACCCGCGCCGCGAGGCCTGGGTGCAGGTCCAGGAGAGCCAGCAGGTCATCACCGGGCTGACCGCCGCGCGCGATGGTCTGTACATCGAGGCGCGCGAGGGCAATGTGAAGCGCCTGTACCGCCAGGCCATGGGCCCGGGGGCGCTTTCGGCCCGTGTCGCGCCGCCCAAGGTGGAGCCCGTGGCACTGCCGGTGGCCGGCAACTTTGCGCTCAACGGTTTCGAATCGGTCTGGCAGGCGGCCAATCCGCTGCTGCCCGGGGTGCAGATCCTGCTGGGTGGCTGGACCCAGGCGCGCCAGCACTATCTGGTCGACGAGACCGGCAAGGTCAGCAACACCGGCTTGCAGCCCGCAGGCAGCTTTGACAACCCGCCCGAGCTGGTGGCCACCGAGACGCAGTGCCGCGCAGCCGACGGCGCCCTGGTGCCCATGAGCGTGCTGCACCGGCGCGACATCAAGCTCGACGGCACCAACCCCACCATCCTCACCGCCTACGCGGCCTACGGCATGACCATCGAGCCCGGCTTCTCGGCCAACCGCATGGCCTGGATCGGCCGTGGCGGCGTGTGGGCCTTTGCCAATCCGCGTGGATCGGGCGTGTACGGCGCACAGTGGTACGAGGCCGGCAAGCAGGCCACCAAGCCCAACACCTGGCGCGACCTGATCGCCTGCGGCGAGCAGCTGATCAACATGAAGATCACCAGCAAGGCGAACCTGGGCATCATCGGCGGCAGCGCCGGCGGCATCACCGTGGGCCGGGCCATGACCGAGCGGCCCGATCTCTTTGCCGCAGTGGTGCCGTCGGTCGGCGCGCTGGACATGATCCGCATGGAAACCACGCCCAACGGCGTGCCGAATATCCCGGAGTTCGGCAGCACGGCCACCGAGGCGGGTTTCCGTGCGCTGCTGGCCATGAGTACCTACCACCAGATCAAGGACGGCACGCCCTACCCGGCGGTGATGCTCACGCACGGCGTGAATGATCCGCGTGTGGAGGTCTGGCACACCGTCAAGACGGCAGCGCGCCTGAAGGCCGCCACCAGCAGCGGCCAGCCGGTGCTGATGCGTCTGGACTACGCGGCTGGTCATGGCGTGGGCAACACGGGTGCGCAGCAGCGCAACGAGACGGCCGACACCCTGGCCTTCTTTGCGCGTCATCTGGGCATGCGCGCCACGCAGTAGTCGGCGTACGCAACCTCGGCTCGCGGGCCGTCATGCGTCGAGCATGACGGCCCGCTGTCTTTCGGTGTGCGCGACGGCGGCCTGACGCGGGTCAGCCACCCGCAATCAGCGAGGCCGCGATCAGGAACATCACGGCGGCCACCAGCGCGTCGAGCAGCCGCCAGGCGGCCGGGCGTGCAAAGAGCGGCGCCAGCCAGCGCGCACCAAAGCCCAGCGCGGTGAACCACACCACGCTGGCACTCACGGCACCGGCGCCAAACGCGGCCCGGCTGCCCGCCGGCTGCTGGCTGGCAATGCTGCCCAGCAGCACCACCGTATCCAGGTAGACATGCGGGTTCAGCCAGGTGAAGGCCAGGCAGGCCAGCACCGTGGCGCGCAGCGAGCTGCTGCTGCCGGCCGCTGCATCCAGATGGCCAGGCTGCAGCGCGCGCCGCGCGGCCATCGCGCCATAGACCAGCAGAAACGCCGCACCGCCCCAGCGGGCAAGCTCCAGCAGCAGCGGCTGGCGTTGCACCAGTGCGCCCAGGCCGAGCACGCCGGCGCTGATGAGCAGCGCGTCCGACAGGGCACAGACCAGCACCACCGGCAGCACATGGCGGCGCGCCAGACCCTGGCGCAACACGAAGGCGTTCTGCGCGCCGATCGCAATGATCAGCGCGGCCGCGCTGCCAAAGCCGAGCAGGGCGGCGGACAGGGTGTGACTGGATTCCATCGGCATCAGGGAAAAGCTTTCGGTAGGGGCAAGGCGGAGCAAGCGTAAAGTGCCTTGTTTTGTCAGCCCAGCTAACTTTTCTTGATCGTGTTAAGCCAAACTGACGGCGCGCATGGGCCCGGACAGCCGATGCCAGCCTGCCTGCGGAGGGTGCATGCGTCTGGATACAGCACAACTGGCTGCCTTTGCAGCCGCAGCCCGGCACGGTTCCTTTGAAGCAGCCGCCGGCGAACTGCATGTCACGCGCTCGGCCGTGAGCCAGCGCATCAAGGCGCTCGAGGAGCGCGTCGGCCAGGTGCTGCTGCGGCGCAGTACGCCGGTGGACACCACTGCCGCTGGCGAGGCCCTGCTGCGCTATGTGCAGCAGGCGCAGCTGCTGGAGCAGCAGGCCCTGCGCCAGATGGGTGCCGTCGCGCAGGCCGGTGCCGCGCCGCAGATCAGCATCGTGGTCAATGCCGATTCGCTGGCCACCTGGTTCCTGCCGGCGCTGGCCCCGGTCAGCGCGGCGCATGGCGCGCTGTTCAAGCTGATCGTGGAAGACCAGGACCACAGCGCCGAGCTGCTGCGCCAGGGCCGTGCCCACGCTGCAGTGACGGCCGAGCCGCAGGCCGTGCAGGGCTGCCGGGTGCAGACCCTGGGCACCATGAACTATCTGGCCGTGTGCTCACCCACCTTCATGCAGCGCTGGTTTGCCGGCGGCGTGAATGCCGACAGCCTTGCCGCGGCGCCCATGCTGGTCTTCAACGCCAAGGATGATCTGCAGCACCGCTACCTGCGCTCAATCACGCGCAAACGGATTGCTCCACCGCAGCACTGCGTGCCGTCGTCGTCGGCCTTTCTGGATCTGGCGCGCATGGGCGTGGCCTGGGGCATGGTGCCGGAGGCCATGGCGCGCGAGGCGCTGCGCAGCGGCAGCGTGATCGAGCTGCAGCCCGGTACGGCGCTGCCGGTCACGCTCCACTGGCAAACCTGGAAGCTGCAAAGCGAACTCATGCGCGACCTGGGCGCGAGCGTGCGGCAGGCTTTCGCCGCGATGGCCGGCCGCGCCTGACCCCGGCAAGCGCGAGCGTTCGGGCCGCCCATGCATGGAATAGTCCGCCCGACGGCCCGCTTCTCCTCGCATGCGCGGCATGTGCCGTGGACGATGCTCACGCGTGAGTGCCGCGCACTGGGCGCACGCACGCCCATCCGCTCGTCCATCGGATTCCTCTGCCATGCGCCTTGCCGCTCCCTGCCTGCTGTCCACCCTGATCCGCGCTGCGGCCTGCAGTCTGGGGCTCGGCGTGGTGACTGCCGCCCACGCAATCGTCACGCCGGAGGTGCCGGAGTCGCAGAAGGTGCCCGTGACCAATCCGAACGCGCCCAAGTCGCCGCAGGACAACAACCCGCAGCGGCGCCACAGCATCGAAACGCCCGCACTGGCCAATCGGCGCCGGGAGGCATCGCTGCCCAAGCCGACCAGCGAAGGCGGCGAGCTGACCCTGGTGGCTTTGCAGGAGCTGCTCAAGGATGGCAAGGCGCCGCGGACCGGCGAGCTGATCCTGAGCGCGGCCAGTGCCGCCCCCGCAGCCGGGGCCGCCCAACCGGCGCGCACGCGGACGGCCGCGGCGGCGGCCAAGCCGGCGCCCAAGGGCGCTCCACCGGCTGCAGCCGCAAGCGAGCACGGCGCTCGCTGGAGCTACGGTGACGACGAGACCGGCCCGGCCCACTGGGGGCGCCTGGAGCCGCGCTTCAACGCATGTGCGATCGGCAAGCGCCAGAGCCCGATCGACATCCTGGACAGCGAAGCCCTGCAGACGCCCATGGAGCCGATCCGCTTCAACTGGGGCACGGCCGCCGGCAGCGTGGTGCACAACGGTCATACCCTGCAGGTGGACCTCGAGCCCGGTCACGGCATCCACATCCGCGGCAAGGACTTCCGCCTGCTGCAGTTCCACTTTCATCTGCCCAGCGAGGAGCGCGTGAACGGCCGCAGCTTCCCGATGGTGGCGCACTTCGTGCACAAGGCCGACGACGGCCAGCTGGCGGTGGTGGCGCTGCTCATGGACCGCGGCGAGGTGAATGCGCAGATCCAGCGCGTGTGGTCGAGCATTCCCCTGGACCGCGGCGACCGTGTGCGCCTGCCCGAGCCCGGCCTTGATCTGGCCGCGCTCCTGCCGGCCGATCAACGCTACTACCAGTTTGTCGGTTCGCTGACCACGCCGCCCTGCACCGAGGGCGTGATCTGGAATGTGCTCAAGACACCAGCCATGGTGTCTGCCCAGCAGATCGACACCTTCGCGCGCATCTTCCCGATGAACGCACGGCCGGTCCAGCCGGCCAACGGGCGCATTGTGAAGAGCGCGCAGTAGCGCCGGCGCAGACCAGGCTTACTTGCTCAGGGCCTTGAGCGCGAGCTTGATGCCCTCGCTCACCGAGCTGCCGGCCGGCACGCTCTTGAGCGCCGCGAGCGCTTCCTTGTCGTTGTAGCCCAGCGCCGTGAGGGCGCGCAGGATGTCTGCGCTGTCGTCATTCACGGCGGCAGCCGTGGCGCCGATGTCCGCACCCAGCTTGCCCTTGAGCTCGAGCAGCAGGCGCTCGGCCGTCTTCTTGCCGATGCCCGGCACCTTCTGCAGCCGCCCGCCTTCCTGCAGCGTGATGGCCTGGGCGAGTTCGGTCACGCTCATGCCCGAGAGCACCGCCAGCGCGGTGCGCGGCCCGATGCCGCTGATCTTGATCAGCTCGCGGAAGGTGGCGCGCTCCGCAGCCGTACCAAACCCATAGAGCAGCTGGGCGTCCTCGCGCACCACGAAGTGCGTGAGCAGGGTGACCTTGTGGCCGGCCTCCGGCAGGTTGTAGAGCGTGCTCATGGGCACGTCGATCTCATAGCCCACGCCGTTGCAGTCCACCAGCACGGCGGGAGGGTTCTTCTCGATCAGGGTGCCAGTGATGCGGCCGATCATGATGCGGACTCGGTGTTCTGACTCGTTGTGCGGTGGCGGATTTCAGCACGTGTGTAAGGCAGGGCGCGGGGGCGCAGACCCTAGACCAGCCGCCCGCGGCGCGTCTTGACGTCACCGCGCCGGCCGCGAAGCCCGAGCTGGATGCCCGCCTGGGCCGCGAGGGTGTTGAGCGAGCCGGCCAGCTTGCCCGCATGGGCGTGGGCCAGGGCGCAGGCGAGGGCGTCGGCCGCGTCGGCGCTCGGGGTGCCCGGCAGCTTGAGCAGGCGGGTGACCATCTCCTGCACCTGCTCCTTCTTGGCCTTGCCATAGCCCACCACGCTCTGCTTGACCTGCAGCGCGGTGTATTCCGTCACGGGCAGCTTGGCCAGCACCAGGGCGGCAATGGCGGCGCCGCGCGCCTGGCCCAGCATGAGCGTGGCCTTGGGGTTCACGTTCACAAAGACCTGCTCGATCGCGGCGCAGGTGGGCTGGTAGGTCTGCGCCACCTCGGCAATCCCATGCACGATCTCGTCAATGCGCTCGGCCAGCTCCCCTTCGCTGGTGCGGATGACGCCACTGGCCACATAGCTCACGTGTGCGCCGTCCACGTCCACCACGCCAAAGCCGGTGATGCGCGAGCCGGGATCGATGCCGAGAATTCTCATGGGGTGCGACGGTAGCCCGGCTGCGCGCGGTGTCCAAATCGGCGCGGTGGCCGCGCGTCGCAGGTCCGCAAGTGAGAAGGCTTCTCAATCACCGAACCTGGGCGGCGGGATTGGTGCGCTGCAGCTTCGGGTTTGCCCGTGGCTATGGGCGTCTTCA
Organism: Burkholderiaceae bacterium; assembly: GCA_035702705.1. Taxonomy (GTDB): domain Bacteria; phylum Pseudomonadota; class Gammaproteobacteria; order Burkholderiales; family Burkholderiaceae_C; genus Piscinibacterium. Next base: position 9,768 of record DASSQC010000361.1, read on the forward strand.
TCATTTTCAAATTGTTTGCCGTGCGCACGCTGCCTAGCATCGCCTGCGTTGGTGCGCCCCTGCACCAGCTCGACCCCACACAAGGAGATGTTCATGCCCTCCCTCAAAGGTACGAAGACCCACGAGAACCTGAAGGCCGCCTTTGCTGGCGAGTCGCAGGCCAACCGCCGCTACCTGTACTTCGCAAACAAGGCCGACATCGAAGGCCATGCAGACGTGGCTTCGCTGTTCCGCTCCACCGCCGAAGGCGAAACCGGACACGCGCACGGGCACCTGGACTACCTGGCCCAGGTGGGCGACCCCGCGACCGACATGCCGATCGGCTCCACCGCCGACAACCTCAAGAGCGCCGTGGCCGGTGAGACGCACGAGTACACCGACATGTACCCGGGCATGGCCAAGCAGGCGCGCGACGAAGGCTTCGACGAGATCGCCGACTGGTTCGAGACCCTGGCCAAGGCCGAACGCAGCCACGCCAACAAGTTCGCCAAGGCGCTGGAGTCGGTGAGCGCATAAGCCCTCACGGCCGTGATTGCGGAAGGCTCGACATCTCGAGAGCCTTCTCGCAGTCTCCATGCGGGTTTCCGGGCACTTTTGGCTGGAAACCCGCATGGATCAAGCGAGAAGCCATCCTGATCGTCTGAACAGCAGCACCCGAACGCTACCCACAACAGCAACAACAGGGACCGCCATGAGCCAACGCGAAGGCAATCTCGAAGCACCCACCCGGCACCCGCTGGACTGGAAGAACCCGGACTTCTGGGATGTCGAGAAGCTCAATGCCGAGATGGAGCGGGTGTTCGACATCTGCCACGGCTGCCGCCGCTGCGTGAGCCTGTGCGGCAGTTTCCCCACGCTGTTCGACCTCATCGATGAGGGCCCCACGGGTGAGATGGACGGCGTCAAGAAGGAGGACTACGTCAAGGTCGTCGACCAGTGCTACCTGTGCGACGTCTGCTACATGACCAAGTGCCCCTACGTGCCGCCGCATCCGTGGAACCTGGACTTCCCGCACCTGATGCTGCGTGCCAAGGCGGTGCAGTTCAAGCAGGGCACACCCACGCAGTCGCGCGACATCAGGCTCTCCAATACGGACGCCAATGGCAAGCTGGCCGCCATTCCCGTGGTGGCGCAGACCGTGAATGCGCTGGCCAGGATGCCGGCCGTGCGCAAGCTCGGCGAAAACATGCTTGGTGTGCACAAGGACGCCTGGGTGCCGGAATTCACGAGCAAGAAGTTCCGCCCCAACGCTGCACCCAGCCAGCCGCACCCTGTGAAGAACGGCGAGCGCACGCCGGGCAAGGTGGCCGTCTATTCCACCTGCTACGTGAACTACAACGAGCCGGGCATCGGCCATGACTTCCTCAAGGTGCTCGAGCACAACGCCATTCCCTACGTCATCGTCGAGAAGGAGGCCTGCTGCGGCATGCCCAAGCTCGAGCTCGGCGACCTGGACAGCGTGGCCGCCAACAAGGAGAAGAACGTCCCGCAGCTGGCCAAGCTGGCGCGCGAGGGCTACGCCATCGTCGGCCTGATCCCGAGCTGCAACCTGATGTTCAAGCAGGAACTGCCGCTCATGTTCCCGGAGGACGAGGGCCTCAAGCTCGTGCAGAAGGCGGTGTGGGACCCGTTCAACTACCTGGAGGCGCGCAAGAAGGACGGCCTGCTCAAGACCGACTTCCCGAAGAGCCTGGGCAACATCAGCTACCACGTGAGCTGTCACCTGCGCGTGCAGAACATCGGTCTGAAGACCCGCGACTTCCTGCAGAGCATCCCGGACACCAAGGTCACCACCGTCGAGCGCTACTCCGGCCACGCCGGCACCTGGGGCGTGAAGAAGGAATTCCACGAGCGCAGCATGAAGATCGGCAAGCCCGTCTTCCGCCAGATGGAAGAGGCTGCACCGGACCATGTGAGCTCGGACTGCGCACTGGCCGGCCATCACATCGAGCAGGGCATGGAGCAACTCAAGCCGGGCAGCGCAGCCGGCAAGGTGGCCCACCCCATCACGCTGGTCCGCAAGGCCTACGGCCTGCCGGACTGAACCAGTTCCTGATCTCCCAGAGCGAAGCTGCATCCCATGAGCACGACCATGAACAAGATCACGCGCGAATCCTTGATGACGCTCGAAGCCTATGCCAAGGCCCGGCCCGAGTTCCGCAAGCAGGTGCTGGAGCACAAGAAGCTGCGCACCGTGGCGGTGGGCAACCACGTCACGCTCATCTTCGAAGACGAGCTGACCGTGCGCTACCAGATCCAGGAGATGCTGCGCATCGAGAAGACTTTCGAGGAGGCGGGCATCCTCAACGAACTCGAGGCCTATAACCCCTTGATCCCGGACGGCACCAACCTCAAGGTGACCATGCAGATCGAGTACTCGGACGAAGCCGAGCGGCG
>DASSQC010000362.1:0-6109 GCA_035702705.1 Burkholderiaceae bacterium
GCATGCTCGCCACCATGGCCGGCCTGCCGCTGCCGGCGCAAGATGAGCTCGGCGAGCTCTTCGGGCTGCTGGACAACGCGGCCTTCCGCCGCCTGGCCGCTGGCGTTGCCACCCCCTGGGCGCAGGCCACGCCCGAGGCCCTGGCCGGCTTTCTGCAAGGCTGGCGCACGCACCGCCTGAGCCTGCTGCAGGTCGGCTACCACGCCCTGCATGATCTTGCGGCCGGCAGCTTCTACGCCGACCCATCCACCTGGGGCCCCACGGGCTACCCCGGTCCGCACATCCAATTCTCTTGAACACAGCCATGGTGCAGTTGCCTGATCCGATCCGAGAGGGTCTCGAACGCGGCTGGAAGGTCGTGAACGCGCCAGCGGCGCAGCCCGATGTGCAGTGCGATGTGCTGATCATCGGCACAGGCGCAGGGGGCGGGATTGCCGCCGAGCTCATGAGCAAGGCGGGCCTCGACGTGGTCCTGCTCGAGGAGGGCATGCTCAAGAGCAGCCGCGACTTCAAGATGCGCGAGGCCGATGCCTACCCGCAGCTCTACCAGGAGTCTGCAGCGCGCAAGACCAAGGACAAGGGCATCAACATCCTGCAGGGCCGCACGGTGGGCGGCTCCACCACGGTCAACTGGACCAGCAGCTTTCGCACGCCGCACCCGACCCTCGCCTACTGGACCGAGAAGTTCGGCCTGACCGACTACACGCCCGAGAAGCTCGTGCCCTTCTTCCTGGAAGCCGAGCAGCGCCTGAACGTGAGCGCCTGGCTCACGCCGCCCAACGAGAACAACGACCTGCTGCGTCGCGGCGCGGCCAAGCTCGGCATTCCGGCCGCCGCCATCCTGCGCAATGTGCGCAACTGCTGGAACCTCGGCTACTGCGGCATGGGCTGCCCGACCAACGCCAAGCAGTCGATGCTGGTGAGCACCATTCCGGTGGCGATGGACAAGGGCGCGCGCCTGTTCACGCGCTGCCAGGCGCAGAAGCTCGAACTCGCCGACGGCAGGATCAAGAGTGTGCTGGTGCAGCCGCTCGATGCGCCGGGCCTCGCACCCGCCGGCAACCCCTTCCGCATCACGGCGAAGCACGTGATCCTTTCGGGCGGTGCGATCAACAGCCCGGCGCTGCTGATGCGCTCCAGGGCGCCGGACCCGCATGGCACCCTGGGCCGGCGTACCTTCCTGCACCCGGTGGTGATCTCCTCGGCGCTGATGGAGCAGAAGGTCGAGGGCTTCATGGGTGCGCCGCAGACCATCTATACCGACCACTTCCTGGACACCCAGCCGATCGACGGGCCGATGGGCTTCAAGCTTGAAGCCCCGCCCCTGCACCCCGTGCTGTTTGCCTCCACCGTGCACGGCTTCGGCACCATGCACTCCGAGATCATGGGCAAGTTCGATCGCACCCATGCGCTGCTGGCCCTGATGCGCGACGGCTTCCATCCGGACAGCCCGGGCGGCCGCGTGGAGCTGCGTGCCGACGGCAGCCCCGTGCTCGACTATCCGCTGAACGATTACCTGTTCGAGGGTGCACGCCGTGCCTTCCTGGCGATGGCCGAGATCCAGTTCGCAGCCGGCGCCAAGACCGTCTACCCGGTGCACGAACTTGCGGCGGGCTACAGCAGCTGGCTGCAGGCCAAGGCCGCCATCGAGCGCCTGCCGATGAAGCCACTGCTCACGCGCGTGGTCTCCGCACACGTCATGGGCGGCTGCGGTCTGGCGGCCGATGCCCGGCGCGGCGTGGCGCGGCCCGACGGACGTCACTGGCAGATCGAGAACCTGTCGATCTTCGACGGTTCGCTGTTCCCGACCTCGATCGGCGCGAACCCGCAACTGTCCATCTACGGCATCGTCACCAAGCTGGGCGAGGCGCTGGCCGAACAACTCAGCGGCAAGAAGGTCTCGCTGGTCGGATGAGCGAGACCACGCCCGCTGCATCCGCGGTGCCTGCCGCCCAGGCCGCGGCCGGCTGGGCGCCGCGCACCTGGCTGCAGGTCACCATCCTGACCTACGCCGGCGCGGCGGCGTGGGCCGCGGCATGGTTCTGGGAGGGTCCTAGTGCCGCGCTTGCCTGGGGCTGCATCCTCGCGGCCTGGCTGCCGATCCACCTGGGCATCAACGCCGCCGGTCTGTGGCTCGCGGGGTCCAGCGAGCCGCTCGGCCTCGTCGGCTTCTGGCGTTGCGCGCTGGGCGAATGGCGCAGCTCGGTCCGCATGTTCCTGCTGGAGCAGCCCTGGCTGAACGGACGCACGCAGCCGCAGCCCGCGCGCATGGCGCCGGGCAGCGTGCCGGTGCTGCTGCTGCACGGCTACTTCTGCACCGAGGCGCTGTGGTTCCGGCTCCAGCAGCAGCTGGCAGCGCAGGGTGTGGCCAGCCGAGCGATCAGCCTGCGCCCGGCGCTGGCATCGATCGATGCGCTCGTGCCGCAGGTGGCGGCCGCAGTGGACGCCCTGCGCGCCGCCACCGGCGCGACGCAGGTGGCGATCGTCGGGCACAGCATGGGCGGACTGGTGGCGCGGGCCTATCTGCGCGCGCATGGCGCAAGCGCTGTGGCGCAGCTCATCACGATCGGCTCGCCGCACCATGGCACCCGGCACGCGCGCCTGGGCCTGGGGCGCAATGCGCGGCAGATGGAGCTGAACAACCGCTGGCTGGCCGAGCTGGCGGCGCACGAGGAAGCGCACCCGCTGCCGCCCACCACGGTCATCCTGTCACGGCATGACAACGTGGTCGCGCCGCAGGACGACCAGACCCTGCCCGGCGCCGAGACCCTGCGTTTCTCGCGCCTGGGTCACCTGGCCCTGCTGGACGACGCGCGCGTGCAGGCCACGGTGCGCCTGCTGCTCAGCCCCTCGGCACAGGCGCAATGACAGTCCATTTTCGGACATCAATTCGCCTGGACCACCATGAGCGGCTTCTCGCTTGCCTGGTGCGGTTTCTGAGCAAGAATCAAGCGCTCAGCGACCAATATTCAAGTCAATTTCGGCCAGAATGGGCAACCACCGACCGAAATGACCTCCAACACCGGCCGGAGTGCGGCTGACCGCGTCTCGCAGCCCTAGAGCGAGCGCGAGACGTCGGCCCAGAGGTCTTCCACGTACTCCAGGCCCACCGACAGGCGCACCAGACCCTCGCGGATGCCGGCGGCGTCGCGCGCCTCCTGCGTCAGCCGCGCATGGGTGGTGGTGGCCGGGTGGGTGATGGTGGTGCGTGTGTCGCCCAGGTTGCCGGTGATGCTGCAGATCTTTACGGCATCAATCACCCGCCAGGCATGCTCACGCCCGCCGGTCACCTCGAAGCTCAGCAGCGCGCCGCCGCTGCCGTTCTGCATGCGCATGGCCAGTGCGTGCTGCGGGTGGGTGGGCAGACCGGGGTAGTTCACGACCTTCACACCGGGGTGCCCGGCCAGGCGCTCGGCCAGCAGCTGCGCATTGCGGCTTTGCTTCTCCATGCGCGCGGAGAGCGTCTCCATGCTCTTGAGCAGCAGCCAGGCATTGAAGGCCGAGAGCGCCGGGCCGGCCGTACGCATGTAGGGGATGAATTTCTCCTCGATGAGCTGCTTGCGCGCCAGGATGGCGCCGGCCAGCACGCGGCCCTGCCCCTCGAGGAACTTGGTGGCCGAGTGCAGCACGATGCTCGCGCCGTACTCGGCCGGGCGCTGCAGCGCGGGGGTGCAGAAGCAGTTGTCGACGATCAGCTCGGCGCCCACGCCGCGCGCAATCTCCGCCAGCGCGGCCACGTCCGCCACTTCCAGCAGCGGGTTCGACGGCGTCTCCACATACAGGAACTTCGTCTTGGGCGTGACCGCGGCGCGCCAGGCATCCAGATCGTTCTGGCCGACGAAGGTGGTGCTCACGCCAAAGCGTGCCATCAGCTGCGCGAACAGGTTGTAGGTGGAGCCGAACAGGCTGCGGCTCGACACGATGTGGTCACCCTGGGCGCACAGGGCCATGGCGCAGGCCAGGATGGCGCTCATGCCGGTGGCGGTGGCCACGCCGGCTTCCATGCGCTCCATGGCGGCCAGGCGCTGCTCGAACATGGCCACCGTGGGGTTGGTGAAGCGCGAGTACACGGGGCCCGGCTCCTCGCCCTTGAAGCGGGCCGCGGCCTGGGCGGCGTTCTCGTAGGTGAAGCTGCTGGTGAGGAACAGGGCCTCGGAGTGCTCGCCAAACTGGGAGCGCTGCGTGGCCGCACGCACGGCGATGGTGTCGGGGTGCCAGCCGGACGGGTCTACGGGCGGCTTGTTGGGGTCGGTCATTCGGTGTTCTCTATGTGCCTTGCGCTCGACAAGCACAGCTCCTGCAAAGCTGTTGGCATTCCGTCTTCAGGCTCCCTGCCCTGCGCGCTGGGGAGGAACACCCCCGAGTGATCTAAGTCTTGCGCTCGCGCTCGATCTCGACGGCAATCTCGCTCAATTCCACCACATGCACGCCGGGCGCCAGGGCCACCAGGCGCTGGGCTGCCCACTTTGCCAGCGCAGCCGAGGTCACGGGCGCATGCTGCGGCTGCATCATGCGGAATTGGCGCAGGTAGCTCGCGACCAGCCGCCTGAAGGCGCTTGCGCCGGCCGGTGCGGCGTCGCGCTCCGGGCGGATCAGCAGCAGGCTCGAAAGCGGCAGGCGCGCCAGCGCCAGATCCAGATCGCTCTCCAGCTGGCCACGGATGGCCGCCGGCCGGTGCGCCCAGCCCGCCACCGGAATGATGACCGCCAGGCGCTGCACGCCCACCTCGATCAGGCGCTGCGCGTGGGCCAGCACCTCGTCCGGCCCCAGGGGCAGGTAGACGCGGTCGCGGCCGTTGGCCACACGCTGGGTCGGGTCCTGCAGCGTGGCGGCGTCGCTCACCACCAGCAGCGCATCGGTCGGTGCAGCGTCCCGCCAGTGGTCGGTCGTGACCGGGCGGATCTTGTCTTCGGTGCTGGGCAGCTCGGTGGTCACCGCCACAGCCACCTGCGCAAACTCCATGCGCGCGAGCAGCGCATGCAGCACCGCATCACCCAGCAGGCCCTTGGCCCCCACCAGTGCCACCACGCGGCGCGTGCCGCTTGAGGCCGGCAGCGGGCGATGGTGGGCGGCGAGCGCGTCCTGCAGGGAACTCATCGCTCAGACCGACGAGCGAGGCTCAATCCCCACCGCCGGCATAGCCGACGTTGTGCATCAGGCCGCCGCCCTTCTCGGCCTTGGGCGCATTGCGCGAGGCTTCGAGCCGGTCCAGATAGGCCATGTCGATGTCGCCGGTGATGTACTGGCCGTCAAAGCAGCTGGCGTCGAACTGGGTGATCTTCGGGTTCAGGCCCGTCAGCACGGCCTTCAGGTCCGCGAGGTCCTGATACACCAGCGCATCCGCGCCGATCTCGCGGGCCACTTCCTCGTCGGTGCGGGTGGAAGCGATCAGTTCGCTGCGCGTGGGCATGTCGATGCCGTACACGTTCGGAAAGCGCACGGGGGGCGCAGCGCTCGCAAAGAACACCTTCCTGGCGCCCGATTCACGCGCCATGTCCACGATCTCGCGGCTGGTGGTACCGCGCACGATGGAGTCATCCACCAGCAGCACGTTCTTGCCGGCGAATTCCTCGCGGATGGCATTGAGCTTCTGGCGCACGCTGCGCTTGCGGGTGTTCTGCCCCGGCATGATGAAGGTACGGCCGATGTAGCGGTTCTTGATGAAGCCCTCGCGGAAGGGCAGGTTCAGCTTCATCGCGAGCTGCATGGCACTGGGGCGGGAGGAGTCCGGGATCGGCATGACCACGTCGATCTCGCTCACATCGAGCGTGCGCGCCACCTTGGCAGCGAGCGTCTCGCCCATCTTCAGGCGGCTCTCGTAGACCGAGATGCCGTTCATGGTGCTGTCGGGCCGCGCGAAGTAGATGTACTCGAACACGCAGGGTGCGAGGATCGGGCGCTCGGCGCACTGGGCAAACTTGATGTTGTTGTCCAGATCGATGGTCACGCACTCGCCGGGCTCGACATCGCGCAGCACGTGGTAGCCCATGGCCTCCAGGGTCACGCTCTCGCTGGCCACCATGTATTCGCGGCCATCGGGCGTGTCCACCTGGCCGATGGTCAGCGGGCGGATGCCGTCGGGGTCGCGGAAGGCGATCACCTGCGCACC
>DASSQC010000363.1:0-2591 GCA_035702705.1 Burkholderiaceae bacterium
GCGCCTGCCAGTGCACGGTCTCACAGGCGGGGATCCAAACCGCGGTCGTAGCCGCGGCGTTCCGGGTGGCGGCGCAGGGTTTCGGCAATGCGGCTGCGGGCCTGATTGAAGCTGCTCTCACGGGCGGCGGCGCCCAGGAACTCGTCCAGATCGCCCACCTCACGCTGCAGGCGGTGCACCAGCGCGATGAAGATGTCCGTGAGCTTGGGGTCGAACTGGGAGCCGCGCAGACGCTGGATCTCATCGAGCGCACGCGCCACCGGCCAGGGCTCCTTGTACGGGCGCTTGTGGGTCAGGGCGTCAAACACGTCGGCCAGGGCCGTGACGCGCGCCGCAATCGGAATCGCCTCTCCGGAAATGCCGGTCGGATAGCCGCCGCCCGCCCACCACTCGTGGTGAAAGCGCGCAATGTCCTCAGCCACCTGCATGTGCGGAATGTCGCTCTTGGCCAGCAGCTCCGCACCCACGGTGGTGTGCGTTTCCATGATCTCGCGCTCGGCAGCATTCAGGTGCCCCGGCTTGAGCAGGATGCCGTCGGGGATGCCGATCTTGCCGATGTCATGCAGGCGCGCCGCCAGGTCGATCGTGAAGCAGGTCTGCTCATCCAGCCCCGCTTCGCGCGCCAGCAGCGCGGCCAGCCGGCCCACGCGATAGGAATGCTCACCCGTGGAGTCGTCGCGCAATTCGGCAGTGACCGCCAGGCGTTCGAGCTGCTCGATCTGGGCCTTGAGGAGTTTCTGCTGAGCCTGCTGGCCTTCGATCAGGCGCTCATGGCGGCGGAAGATGCCGTCGGTGGTGCCCTTGGCCAAGTCGGGGTCGGACTGGATTCTGGCCAGGTGGAGCTGGTGGTGCATCAGCGCGTTCTTGGCCTGAATGGTCTGGGTATGCGACTTCAACTCCTGCAGATACTTCAAGGCTTCATCGGGTCGACCCGCGACTTCGCAGGCGCGCACCATCACGATGAGTGCGTCGCGCAAGGCCGGGGGATGATTTCTAGCGCGATCAAGCGCGGCGCTGAGACGCGAAAGACCGACGTCGACCAGTCCGGCATGCACTTCGTACATGCCCTCGCAGAGCGCTGCCTGCAGTGCAGCTGGCGCTGTACCAGCTCTGACGGCAAGTTGCTTGGCGACTTCAGCCCGTTCGCGCGCCTTTTCCAGATTCTCCACTTCCAGGAGGAGGCGTGAGTAATTTCGTTCCGCAATCACACGGCCGAACAGGGACGTCGGGTCTTTCGGCTCATTGCCCTGCGATACGGATGCCTTTGCGCTTCGCAGTCCTTTGGCGAGGTCTTCTGTATGAATGCAAGCCAGCGCAATGTTTGCAAGCGCCGCTTCTCGAAATGCGGCCGTAGCCGGATCCGTTCCTGCGAGTTCAATCGCACGCTCCAGACAGGCGACCGCGTCGCTGTACAGCGCCCCGTACACCAAGGCAAGACCGATGTTGTTCAGCACGCGGATTTGTGCCTCCCGGTCGCCAAGCTCGCTCGCCAGATCAAGAGCGAGGGCGTAACGTTCCAAGGCGAGCGGGACATTTCCGCTGTCTGCCAGCAACACGCCCTCGAGCGTCAGCGCTTTTCGTCGCAGCGAGACGTTGCCTTGCAGAAGTGCAGCCGTTGCCGCGTTTGCTGCGGGCGCCAGTCCTTCGGACGGCGATCCGGCCAGGTAGCACAGGTGGGCCGCCGCAAGGAGTGCGTGGACCGAGTCGGGCGATCGAAGCGCGCCCTCGATCTCGTCCAGGGCCGTCAAGGACTCGCGCACCGCCGCCAGCACATTTGCGCTGGGCCGCACAAGCTGATTTTCCAGCGCGAACCGAATCGTCGACGGTGTCTTGGGCTCCTGCATCTCGCCGTCTGACATCTGGTCTTCTGCTGTTGACTTTTCGTGCATGACGGCGGCTGCTCTATTGATTCAACTTTCGTGGAGCGGATAATTCGAGCGAGGAATTAGTTTGCCTTGTCCAGTGACGCTTGGGCCGGAACTCGACGTTTTGAGGACATTCGGTTGATCTGGCGTAACTCGATGTCGTGCAAGACACTTCACATGCAATTCCCTCAACCAACACACCTGGAGATCGCACCATGCACCAACAACTTGCTACCGCTCTTTGCCCCACTGTAGTCCCCGAAGTGCAAAAGCAAAACCAGCCGGTGCAGCCTGCACCGCTGTCGGATGCGCAGCTCATGCTCATCGGCGGTGGGGTCGGTGTCCCGCTGATTGGTTGAATCAACTAGATCCCTGGAGAACGCATCATGTCGCAAGCCACTGTCATCGCCACGCAAGCCACCGTGATCACCGAAGTGCAAAAGCAGAATCAGCCGATGCAGCCTGCGCCGCTGTCGGATGCGCAGCTCATGCTCATCGGCGGTGGCGTCGGTGTCCCGCTGATTGGCTAGGTTTCCTTGAGCAACGCGTGACAGCCACAGCCCTCGTCCTCTTCTCCGGCGGCCAAGACTCCGCCACCTGCCTGGCCTGGGCGCTCTCGCGCTTCGGCCGCGTGGAGACCATCGGCTTCGACTACGGCCAGCGCCACGCGGTGGAACTGGCCGTGCGGCCGCACATCCGCGAGAGCTTGTGCGGGCTGCGGCCGGA
>DASSQC010000364.1:0-5439 GCA_035702705.1 Burkholderiaceae bacterium
GTTCGGTCCGCGCTCGAGTTGTATGCCGGTAGTCGAGATGCTCACAGGGTTATCGTCTGCTCAGCAAAAAGGGCGGGATGACCCGCCCTTGTTCGTGTTGCTCGCTGATCGGGCCATCCGGAGTGCGGGCGCTTTGACCGACCGCACCGGAAAGGTTCCGCTGATCAGCGAAGTGCCGCGATGTAGTCCGAGACCGCCTTGATTTCCTGGTCGGACATGCGGGACGCGATTGCGGTCATCATCGGCGCATTCTTCCGCGTGCCCTGACGGAACGCAACCATCTGCGCCTCGGTGTACTCGGCCCACTGGCCACCCAGGCGCGGAAAGTTCGAGGGCAGACCCGCACCGGTCGCACCATGGCAGGCTGCGCAAGCGGGCACTTGCTTGGCACTGATGCCGGCGCGGTAGATGCGCTCGCCAAGCGCACGCAGCTCCGCTTCATTCTTGCCGCTGGCCGGCTTGAGCTTCTGCGCCTCGAAATAGGCGGATACATCGCGCATGTCCTGGTCCGACAGCGCAGTCGCAAAGCCGAGCATCACGGCGTTGTTGCGCTCGGGCTCCTTGGCGCCGGGCTTGAGCTTGAAGTTCTGCAGCTGCTTGTAGAGGTAATCCGCGTGCTGGGCGGCGAGCTTCGGGTTGACCGGGCCCGTGGCATTGCCATCGGCGCCGTGGCAGGCGGCACAGGTCTGGGCAATCTGGGCGCCGCGGTTGACGTCGACCTTCTGCTGGGCGAGGGCCGAACCGGCGCAGGCGGCGAGCATCAGCACGGAAACAAGCAACTTGTTCATTGTTTTGTTCGCAAGAGATGGGTGGGAAAGCCCGGGCAATGTCGCCCCGAAGTGCCATGGCTGCGCACGGCGTGCCGGCTCACCACAGAGACAGGCGAACGCCCATTTCTTGGATGCACGCCTAGCAACTTATAACCTTGAGATTCTACAATAGGGGTCTGTCGAGCACAGGCATGGTGCCGCTCCGAACCCGTTGTGCGACTCCGTGCCGCAATTTTCCCGCCCCGCCCAGAAGAAACGCTCGAGCAGCGCCCCCCTCACGCGCCCCAGGCCCCCCGCCGAGCCGTCCAGTGCGCTGATGCAGGCGCGCTTTGCCTGCACCTATCCGCGTCTGAACACCCTGCCGCTCGACGGACTGCCTGAGGTGGCCTTCGTCGGCCGCTCGAACGCGGGCAAGTCGAGCGCCATCAACACCCTGGCGCAGCAGAAGGCGCTGGCCTTTGTGTCCAAGACGCCGGGGCGGACGCAGCATTTCAATTACTTCGCGGTACCGCAAGGCGGACGGGGCACGCCGGACGCACCGGCAGCAGGATTCCTCGTGGACCTGCCGGGCTATGGCTTTGCCAAGGTAGGCGGGCAGGCGGAGCGCAGCCACTGGGGCGAGGACTTTGCGGGCTACATCGCGGGCCGCCAGCCGCTTGCGGGGCTGGTGATGCTGATGGACGTGCGGCATCCCCTGACCGACCTGGATGTCCAGCTGCTCGGTCTGGCGCCACCCAGCCTGCCGGTGCTGGTGCTGCTCACGAAATCAGACAAGCTCACCGCCAACCAGGCACGCACCGAGGCGGCACGCGTGGCGGCGCACATCACGTCGCTACGCCAGGCTTGGCGCGGTGGCGGCATTGATGAGACCGATACCGTGACCGTGATGCCCTTCTCCTCGCTGAGCCGACTGAACGTCGTGCCGGCTCGCCAGTGGGTCGAGCAGCGACTCGGCACCCTTGCCGACTGAGCCGCCGGGTACTGCAAAAAAAATGCCTCGCAGCGTCTGGCGCGCGAGGCATTCAAACACCAGCTGAACATCAGGGGGGATTCAGCTGGCACCCGCTCAGGGAGGAGAAGCGGGAGACGACGCATCGTCTGGGTGGGTAGATGGCGCACTGCGGCAAAAGTTCAAGCGCCGCGTTCCGCACGACACGAAACGCCACCGCACCCGCAATGCAGAGACCGCGCCGCATTCCGGAAACCCGCACCACGCCTACACTTTGGCGCAGGGGCGGGTTTTGTTTCGAGGTGTAACGCCGGCAGCTGGTACCGCGCGCATCGATCGGCCTGTGCTCTCCTTGCATTTGTCTGATCGTGAACACAAGCTCCAACGCCCCGCCAGCCGTGCACTTACCCCGGAACCCCGCAATGACCCTTGCCGACTTCCCGTCCCACCGCCCGCGCCGCATGCGCCGTGATGACTTCTCACGCCGATTGATGCGTGAGCATCGATTGCATGCGGACGACCTGATCTATCCGGTGTTCATCCGCGAGGGTCAGGGCGTGACCGAGGCGGTCGCATCCATGCCGGGCGTGTCGCGCTACAGCCTCGACACGCTGATGCCGGTGGCCGAAGACACACTCAAGCTCGGCATCCCGGTCCTGGCGATCTTCCCGGTGATCGATGCCTCCCTGAAGGACTTGAAAGGCAGCGAGGCACTGAACCCCGACGGTCTGGTGCCCCGCGCGGTTCGAGAGCTGAAAAAGCGCTTCCCCGAACTGGGGGTGCTCACCGACGTGGCCCTGGACCCCTTCACGAGCCATGGCCAGGACGGCGTGATCGACGAGACGGGTTACGTGCTCAACGACGAAACCGTGGAGATCCTGGCGCAGCAGGCAGCCCTCCAGGCCGCAGCCGGCGTGGACATCGTGGCGCCGTCTGACATGCAGGACGGACGCATCGGCGCGGTGCGCGCCGCACTCGAGTCCGGGGGCCACATCCACACCCGCATCATGGCCTACTCGGCCAAGTACGCCAGCAGCTTCTACGGACCCTTCCGCGATGCGGTCGGCAGTGCGGGCAACCTCGGCAAGAGCAACAAGAAGACCTACCAGATGGACCCGGCCAACACCGATGAAGCCCTGCGGGAAGTCGGCATGGACATCGCCGAGGGTGCCGACATGGTGATGGTCAAGCCGGGCATGCCGTACCTGGACATCGTGCGCCGCGTGAAGGATCAGTTCCGCTTTCCGACCTATGTCTACCAGGTCAGCGGCGAGTACGCGATGCTCAAGGCGGCCGCCGCCAACGGCTGGCTGGACCACGACGCGGTGATGATGGAGAGCCTGCTGGCCTTCAAGCGCGCCGGGGCGGACGGCATCCTGACCTACTTTGCCCGCGACGCGGCACGACTGCTGCGCAGCCAGGGCGCATGAGACCCGGCCCCACATGGAGCGACTGTTCTTCCAGCAAGGCAGCCTGAGCCGCGAGGGTGCGCCCCCGGCTGCACCGGGCTTCATGTGGCTGGACTACAGCCACGAGGAGGTGGCGGAGGACCCGGATGAATGGCGCGCGGCCGTTCACGCGCAGGTGGGTGAGTGGATCTTCGAGGAGCACGTGATCGATGCGCTCAATCTGCAGCATCCGAGCTACTTCGACGACACCAGCAGCTACGACATGATCGTGTTCCGCAAGCTGGCCGTGCCGCGCTCCGAGGGCAGCTTCTCCGAGACCGGGCCGCTGGGCGCAGCTGGCGGGACGGGCCTGACGCTTGGCGCGCTGCAGACCCGGCCGATCACCTTCTTCCTGTTCGACCATGCCCTGGTGACCGTGCGCAGCAGCGAGTCGCGCACGATCGACCAGTTCAAGCAGCGCCTGTTTGCGATCGCCGGCAAGAAGGACATGACCGGCAGCGGCGCGGCCACCGGCAACCGGCTGCCTGCGCGCCCCGACGAGCTGATGCTGCGCCTGATCAACACCCTGGTGGACAGTTACCTCGCCCTGCGGCAACCGCTCACCGAGCGTCTGGACCACTGGCAGCGGGAACTGCTGGCGCCGGGCCGGCCCTTCTCCAACTGGCGGGCGCTGCTGGACGCGCGGATCGAGCTGCGCAAGCTCGAAGCGCTGTCCGAGGAGCAATACGACGCGCTGCAGGAGTACCGCGACAGCGTGCTCGATTCGCCGGCCTGTGCCGAGCGCGAAAGCGTCCTGGTGCGGATCAACGACGTGATGGAGCACATTCATCGCGTGCTGAACCATGCCCGTCGTCTGGAGCAGACGGTGGAATCCGCAGTGCAGTTGAATTTCTCGGCGCAGGCGCAGAGAACCAACCGCATCGTCCAGGTGCTGACCGTGGTCACGGTCGTGCTCGCGCCGCTGAACCTCATGGCAGGCATCTACGGAATGAACTTCGAACACATGCCGGGCAGCAAGCACCCGGACGGCTTCTGGATCATGCTGGGCGTCATGGGTCTGACGGCTACATCCTTGTTGCTGTTCTTCTCGGCCAAGCGCTACATCGAGCGCAGCCGCGGATGAGCCCGACCGACCCCGACGGCGGCGCGCCACTGGCCGGGGCGCTGCGCCGCCCCTGCCCGAGCTGCCGTCAGGCCATGCAGACCCTGCGACTGGCCGGGCACTATGAAGTGCCGATCGACATTGATCTCTGCCTGCCCTGCCATCTGGTCTGGTTCGACCATGACGAGTCGCAGCGCCTGAGCGCCAGCGGCATGCTGCGCCTGCTCGAGCGCATTGCGGCATCGCATGCCGTGGTGGCGCAGGGGCTGCGAGCACAGCTGGATTGCCCGCACTGCGCGCGCAGCATGAAACTGGTGCACAACCTCACCCTGAACGGACGCAGCCTGCAATACAACTGTCCGGCGGCACACGGCAAGGCGCAGACCTTTGCGCTGTATCTGGCGGAGAAGGGTGTGCTGCGTCCGGTGCTGGTGCGGGATGTGAACCGCCTCGGCCAGGCCGATGACGGCGGGCTCGAATGCATCAATTGCGGTGCAACCGTACCGCCCGGCATCGGCGGTCAGGCGGGTGATCACGCGCAGTGCGTCTACTGCAGCACCCCGCTGTACGTACTGGATGTGGATGCGCTGGCTGATCTGCTGCTGCGCATGAGTCCGGGGCCGGACCGCGAGCTGATGCAGCGTCAGCCCGGCCGGCGCATAGCCGGCAATTGCGGGCAATGCGGTGCCGCGCTCGCACCGGGGCTGCACATGCGCTGTGCGCACTGTGCCGGCACATTGGCAACGTCGCACCTCACGGGCGCCCTGGCCGCCCTGCCCGCCCGCATGCAGGCCACGCGGGAGCGGCGCAAGGCCAGCGACTTCGCGCAGATGCCCTCGCTGGACAGCCGCTGGCGCGACCTGAAGGCGGTGGGGGAGCGCTGGCAGCAGGGGCCGCGATCCTGGCGCCAGGCCCCGGACCGCTCACGCGAACTCGACGGCCTGGGCGACTTTGTCGAGGCCCTGATCGAGGTGATCGACCTGAGCTTCTAGCGCCGGCGATCGCCGCCGGCAGGCAGCCGTCGCAGATAGAGGCGGTCATCGAAGCTCAGCATCCACTGCGGCTTGTAGATGACGAACAGGGTGATCAGCATGCCGACCGTGAGCGCTTCGCCCCAGGCCAGCAGCAGGGCATAGGGCAGAGCGTGCTCGATCAGTGCTTCAGCCGCGTGCCCACCCAGCAGTGCTGCATGCACCCCGAGCTGCAGGG
>DASSQC010000365.1:0-4133 GCA_035702705.1 Burkholderiaceae bacterium
GAGACACGCTTCTTCAGGTCGCGCGCCTTGCCCACATAGAGCACCTTGTCGTCTGCACCGATGTGGCGATAGACGCCCGGCAGGCCCGGCAGACTGGCGATGTAGGCCCGAAGCGCATCATCGCGAGCCTGCTCGTCGGGCAGGCTCGGCGCGCTGGCGGCGTCCTCTGCCGAGTGCGGATCCGTCGCGCTCACTGCCCTGCCCTTGTTCAGCGTGGCAGGATGGGGGCGATGAGCGCGCGGGCCGCCAGATAGCGCGGGTCGGCCTGCAGCGCGGTCCAGTCGGGCGCATCGCCCACCGGGTGCAGGGCCTGGATGCGCTGCGCACGGACAGGATCGACCGTCAGTGCATTTGCTGCCAGCAGCTCATCGGCAAGATCCGGGCGATTGCAGACTGGCACCATGTCGCAGCCGGCCTCCAGAGCAGCACGAGCGCGCGCATGGATATCGCCAGCCACGGTCGCCCCCTCCATCGCCAGATCGTCGCTGAAGATCGCGCCGCCAAAGCCGAAGCGCTGCCTCAGGATGTCCTGCAGCCAGACGCGGCTGAAGCCCGCAGGCTGCGCATCCACCTTGGGATAGATCACATGGGCCGGCATGACGCTGGCAAGCGTCTCCGATAGCCAGTCATAGGGCAGTGCATCGGCCGCAAGCACCTCTTCCAGCGTGCGCTCATCGACTGGGATGTCGTGGTGGCTGTCGGCCTCGACATAGCCGTGGCCGGGGAAGTGCTTGCCACAGCTTTGCATGCCGGCCTGCAGCAGGCCGTGAATCAGGCTCTTGGCCAGCAACGCCGCCACCCGTGCATCCCAGTGAAACGCGCGCGTGCCGATCACGGCGCTGCGCCCGAAGTCCAGATCAAGCACCGGCGTGAAGCTGAAGTCCACGCCGCAGGCGCGCAGTTCCGCCGCCAGGACGTAGCCGCAAGCCGTGGCCAACCGTGTCGCGCCCATCGCGTCACGCTGCCAGATCTCGCCAAGCACCTGCATTGCGGGCAGATGGGTGAAACCATCGGTCCTGAAGCGCTGCACGCGCCCGCCTTCGTGGTCTACCGCAATCAGCAACCTCGGATGCCGGACCGCATGAATCTCGCGGCATAGCGCGGTGAGCTGCTCGCGCGACTCAAAGTTGCGGGCAAACAGGATCACTGCGCCCGTCAGCGGATGCTGCAGGCGCTTGCGCTCATGTGCGGTCAGCGAGGTGCCGGCCACGTCGACCATGACGGGTCCGGGAAGAGATGTTTGGCTCATGGAGATGTGTTTGTGTTGATCCCGGGGTGTGCCGCCGGAGACGCCGACTCCAGCACCACGAAGCTGACTGCGTAATCGCGTTCGTCACTCAGGGTGACATGGGCACACAGCCCTCTTGAGACCAGCCATTCTCGCATTGCGCCGTGCGCGACGATCGCCGGACGTCCGCCTGGCTGATTGAGGATTTCGATTGCCTGCCAGGTCATCGGCGAGCGCATGCCCAGACCGCAGGCCTTGGAGAAGGCTTCCTTGCAGGAAAAGCGCGTGGCCAGATAGGTCAGCCCGCGCGCCGGATGGCTGCTTCGGCGCCGCTCGAAGACCGCCAGTTCCTGCGCACCGAGAATGCGCTGCGCAAAGCGGGGCTGCCGTGCAAGCGTCTGAGCGATGCGCCTGATGTCGACGATGTCCGTTCCGATACCGTAGATCACGCCGCTCCTCGCTCACCCAGAGGCACCGGCGTCGCCTTGGCGCGCAGACGGCTGAACTCCTGCCAGGCCTGTCGCGAGCGCGCCCCGCACCCTGCGCGCGCATGTTCGATGACGCGGCGCAGTACCGCCTGCAGGCGGCGATTGCGTGCGGGATCGGCGAAATCGTCAGCCTGCAGGGCGTCAAAGTCACTGGTATGCAACTCGCCGGGACCAGCCCGCAGCATGTGCCAGCCCTCGTGTTCATTGAGTGACCACGGGGCATCCGGCGCAGCGTTGGCGAGCGCGCTTGCATCCGGCACGGGCATGTAGCCGAGGTCACGCATGAGCCGGTACTCGAAGCGCCGGATCGTGGCATCCGATGCACCAGGCGCCGCAAGGCCCGCCAGCGCATCCACATAATGGTCGAAGACGTCCGGGTGCGGATCGTGGCGCGGCAGCAGGCCGAGCAGGAGTTCGTTGATATACATGCCGCTCAGCAGCCTCTCGCCCTCGAGCACGCCCATGCTGCCCGCCCACTCCACAGCGGACAGCACCTGCACCTCGGACTTGCCCACCAGCTTGCAGGTGACCGGCGCGAAGGGCTGCAGCAGGGGCCGAACGCCGGAACGCGGCCGACGCGCGCCCTTGGCAAGTGCAACGACCCGGCCCTGGTCACGAGTGAACAGCTCGGCAATCAAGCTGCTTTCCGAGTAGGGCCAGACGTGGAGCACGAACGCCAGGGTCCGGCTGGCAGCGGTCTGGGAGCGCGGCGGCATGACGGCCTGCCGCTCAGTCGTAACCCAGTGAGCGCAGACTGGCCTCGGACTCCGCCCAGCCCTCGCGCACCTTGACCCAGAGCTCGAGGTGCACGGGGCAGTCGAAGAGCCTGGCCAGGTCCATCCGCGCCTCCTGGCCGATGCGCTTGATGCGCTCGCCCTTGTGGCCAATGATGATCGGCTTGTGGCTTTCGCGCGAGACCACGATGGCGGCTGCGATGCGCTTGCCGCGCGGCGTGTCTTCCCAGGTCTCGATCACAACCGTCGTGCCGAACGGCACTTCGTCTCCGGTGAGCCGAAACACCTTTTCGCGAACGCGCTCGGTGGCCAGAAAACGCTCGCTGCGATCCGTGAGCGTGTCTTCCTCGAACAAGGGCTCCGACTCGGGCAGCAGGCTCGCGATCGCCTGCTCGAGAGTCTCAAGGCCGAGCCGCTTCTCTGCCGAAACCGGGACGATGGCTGCAAAGTCGCGCACGGCCGAGAAACGTGCAATGACCGGCAGGAGCTCGTCCTTGGTGGCCAGCAGATCGATCTTGTTGATGACGGCAATCACCGGCAAGGTCTTGGGCAGGATCTCCAGCACCTTCAGATCGGCGGCAGAGAGCTCGCCGTTCTCGCTGACGAAGAGCGCCGCCTCTACACCGGTGATGGCTTGGGTGACGCTGCGGTTCATGAGCTTGGGCATGGCGCCGCCGTGCCTTGTCTGGAAACCCGGGGTGTCGACAAAGCCGATCTGATGACCCGGGCGGCTCAGCACGCCGAGGATGCGATGGCGTGTGGTCTGCGGCCGTCGCGAGGTGATCGATAGGCGCTCGCCGATCAAGGCATTGAGCAGCGTCGACTTGCCGACATTCGGGCGTCCGACAATGGCGACGAGACCGGCCCGATGTGGCGCGGCGCTGGAGACTGCAGTATTCACGCGGACTTTCCGGGTTCCGGCGCGGCCGGGCTCAGCAGGTCAGGCTGTGGAGTCTGGACGGTCGCAACCGGCAGGCTGAGCTGCGCATCGCGCCGGGTGGTCTTGCGCGCTCGCTTTGCCGCCGCCGGGGCGAGCGCCATCACGGCTTCCAGGGCAAGCTTGGCCGCGCCCTGCTCTGCCGCGCGTCGGCTGCCCCCCATGCCGACCACGCGCACATCCAGCTTGGGCACGAGGCATTCCACCTCGAACTCCTGATTGTGGGCTGCGCCATGCGTTGCGATGACGTTGTAGGTGGGCAATGCAATCTTGCGGCCCTGCAGATACTCCTGCAGCAGGGTCTTGGCGTCCTTGCCCAGGGTCTTGGGGTCGATCTGCGCGAGCACCACTTCATAGAGCTTGCGCACCACCTTGGCCGCCGCATCGAACCCGGCATCCAGAAAAATGGCCCCGAACAACGCCTCCATCGTGTCGGCGAGGATCGACGGACGGCGAAAGCCGCCGCTCTTGAGCTCGCCCTCGCCAAGATTCAGGTATTGCGAGACGCCCACGGTCTGCGCAATCTCGAACAAGGCCTGCTGCTTGACGAGGTTGGCACGCAGGCGCGAGAGGTCCCCCTCGTCGATCTTGGCGTACTTGTCGTAGAGGAGATGCGCGACCGCCAGGTTGAGCACCGAATCCCCGAGGAATTCGAGGCGCTCGTTGTGGACGGCAGAAAAGCTCCGGTGCGTCAGCGCCTGCTGCAGAAGCGCCGGCTGCTTGAACCGATGGCCTAGACGAACTTC
>DASSQC010000366.1:0-12116 GCA_035702705.1 Burkholderiaceae bacterium
AAACAGAGATCAACTATCCGAGATTGGCTTCAGACAAGCGATAAGCTCACTCGTTTGAATCAAGTTTCAATCATTATCGGACCTGATTTATTGGGGTTTGCCGGGCGCTTGGGGAGTCTCGGTCTGCGGCAGGCGGGCCGCACGCGGGCCGACAGCCTCTGAGCACGGAGCGCCGCCGAACCGGCTACCCGCCCGGCGCGGAGGGCTACAGGCGGGCAGGGTCAGGGTCGGAAGTCATAGTCGATCACCAGCGGTGCGTGATCACTGAACTTCTGCGCCTTGTAGACCTGGGCGCTGTGTGCGGTATCGGCCAGTGCGTCTGTGGCGAGGTGGTAGTCCAGGCGCCAGCCCACGTCCTTCTCGTAGGCCGCGCCGCGCTGGCTCCACCAGGTGTAGGCCACCTGGTCGCCAAGCAGCTCGCGGTGCACATCGCGCCAGCCTTCGCGCTCGATGCGCTCGCTCATCCAGGCGCGCTCCTCGGGCAGGAAGCCGGAGTTCTTCTGGTTGCCCTTCCAGTTCTTGAGGTCGATTTCCTTGTGGGCAATGTTCACGTCGCCGCACAGGATCACCTCGCGCCCGCTGGCCTTGAGCGCGGCCATGTGCGGGGCGAATTCTGCGAGGAAGCGGAACTTGGCCTGCTGCCGCTCCTCGCTTGAGGAGCCGCTGGGGAAGTACACGCTGATCACGGTGAGTCGGCCGAAGTCGCAGCGCACATACCGGCCCTCCGCGTCAAATTCGACGCTGCCGAAACCCTGCTGGGTGAAGTCGGGCTGCTCGCGGGTGAAGACGGCGCAGCCCGAGTAGCCCGGCTTCTGCGCAAAGTGGAAGTAGCCGTGGTAGCCGGCAGGGCGGGCGAGTGATTCGTTCAGCACATCGGCCTGCGCCTTGACTTCCTGCACGCAGAGCACGTCTGCGCCGCTGCCTGCGAGCCAGTCGATGAAGCCCTTGTTTGCGGCCGAGCGGATGCCGTTCAGATTGAGGGTGATGATGCGCATGGCGGCACTGTAGCTCGCCCGGCCGCGCATCAATGCGCACGCAGGCGCTGCAGCTCGTTCTTGAGCGCGTCCAGTGCCACAGGCTTGGTGAGGAAGCCCGACACGCCTTTGCGCAGGGCGTGTTCGCGCAGCGCAGGCGCGGCGTCGGCCGTGATCATCAGGCTGGGCAACTGGGCCAGGCGCTCATCGGCACGGATCGCCACCAGCACATCCAGGCCGGTCATGTCCGGCAGGTTCATGTCGAGCAGGGCGATATCCACATCGTGTTCGCGCAGCAGGCTCAGCGCCTGGGTACCGCTTGCTGCGGTGATGACGGACTGCACACCGCACAGGCGCAGCAGCTCGCTGATCACGATCTGGTTGACGCTGTTGTCCTCGACCAACAGGGCGCAGCGCCACCCCGGCTGCACCGGCCGCGCCGCCAGCGCCGTGTCCGGCTGCCCGGCATTGCGCTCCGGCGCGGCGGCGGGCAGCACGAGACTGAACCGGCTGCCTTCGCCAGGCCGGCTTTCTGCCAGCAGCTCGCCGCCCATTTCGCTGGCCAGGGTCCGCGCCAGGGGCAGGCCGAGACCCGCCCCGGGAATGCTGCTGGATTCCATGCCGAGCCGATTGAAGGGTTCGAAGGCGCCGGCGAGCTGTTCGGCACTCATGCCCGGTCCGTTGTCGATCACGTTCAGATGGATCATGCCGTCCTCGTCGGGCCCATCCACCGCGAGTTCGACGCGGCCCCCTGCCGGGGTGTACTTCAGCGAGTTCGACAGC
The DNA here is from genome assembly GCA_035702705.1 of Burkholderiaceae bacterium. Classification (GTDB taxonomy): domain Bacteria; phylum Pseudomonadota; class Gammaproteobacteria; order Burkholderiales; family Burkholderiaceae_C; genus Piscinibacterium. Next base: position 1,758 of record DASSQC010000366.1, read on the forward strand.
AGGTTCAGCAGGATCTGGCGCAGTCGCCGGGGGTTGGCCTGGACAGACAGGCCCTCGATGGCCGCCTTGTCCGGAAAATGCAGGCTCAGTGCGGCCTTGCGTGCTGCGCCCTGCAGCATGCCCAGTTCCGAGACGGCGTCGCTCAGGGCCACCGGGCGCAGGGTGACGCGTGCCTGGCCCTGATCGATTCCGGCAATGTCCAGCAGGTCGTCAACCAGCGAGGTCAGGTGCCAGCCCGCCGTCTGCAGATGCTCGATGTACTCGAACTGCTGCGACGTCAGGCGGGTGCCGAGCTGCTCCTGGAGGATCTGGGCCATGCCGAGCATGGCATTGAGCGGTGTGCGCAGCTCGTGGCTGACACGAGCGAGCAGGTCGGTCTTGGCCTGGCTGGCGGCAAGCAGGCGAAGCCGCTCTTCCTCGTTGTCACGCAGGCGGCGCAGCTCGGTGGTGTCCATGGCCACGCCATAGGCACCGATGGCCTCGCCGGCCGCATTGCGCCTGAAGCGCACAAACAGGCGGACCCAGCGCAGTTCCTGCCTGCCGTTGACGATGCGGAAGTCGACTTCATAGCCCGGCCGGTCGGGCTCGGCCCGCGCCCGTTTGATGGTGTCGCTCAGCCGAGCAATGTCTTCCTGGTGCACATGCTTGACCCAGTCGTCCATGCGGCGTGGGTACGTCGATTCGTCGGCGCCGTAGATCTCCTGTGTGCGGGCGTCCCAGTGTGCGGTCTGCGAGAGGTAGTCCACCTCCCAGACGCCCAGGCCCGCGGCCTGCACCGCCATGTTCAGGCGCACCATGGCTGCGGCGAGGCGATCCTCGGTCTGGCGAAACGACGTGACGTCACGATGCACGCCCACCATGCGCAGGGGTCTGCCGTCTGCATCGCGCTCCACGGTGCGGCTGCGTGCGGCAATCCAGCGGTAGCTGCCGTCAGCATGGCGCACCCGGGTCTCGACGAGACCGGGTGGCCTGGCGCCGCCCTGCACCGCATGGCCGCGCTCGGTCACGCGATCCCGGTCGTCCGGATGAACGAGTTCGTAGGTCTTGTACAGGTCACCATCCATCGAGCCCGGCTCGTAGCCCATCATCCGGTACCAGGCTTCACTGAACACGCGACGGCCCGATTCCGCATCCCAGCTCCAGCTGGCCTCGTCCTCGGTCTCGTCCATCAGCATCCAGCGGGCTTCGCTGGCGCGCAGTGCCAGCTCGGCCTGCTTGCGTGCGTCGATGTTCTTGAGCAGGCCCAGAAAGCGCGGCGCGGGACAGGTCTCGTCCGGCGGCAAGGTATGGCCGCGGCCCATGTACCAGTGGTAACTGCCATCGCGGCTGCGCAGCCGGAACTCGGCATTGACGGGCCCCTTGCCATGCACGCTGCCGCGAATGGCCTCGATCAGCGGCTGATGGTCGTCGGGGTGGATCGCACGCTCGAACTCGAACTCCCGGCGGAACTGCTCGACGTCCGGGTACCCCAGCAGCCGGCCGTAGGATGCGCTGTACTCCACCTTCCCGGTGCCCACGGTCCAGCACCACAGCCCGTCGCCCAGCCCTTCCACTGCGAGGCGGTAGAGGCGATCGGGAAAGCTGGGGTCGGATGGCGTCATACAGGGCAGGGCGGGCGGATGGGGGGCATTGTCCGGGGCGCACTCGCCGACGTCCAGCATTAAGCGCGCTGGCACGCGGGTTGCAGAACAGCGAGGAATGTGCGGGAATGTCAACCTAACCAGAATCCCGCAGACAAGACCTGTTCATGAATGACAATTTTCGCGCGCAGTTCGTCGCCTTCGCCCTCGAGGTCGGCGTGTTGCGCTTTGGCCAGTTCACGACCAAATCGGGGCGCCTGTCGCCCTACTTCTTCAACTCCGGGCTCTTTGACTCGGGCGCGCGGATGGCGCGCCTGTCGGATTTTTATGCTCAGGCGCTGCTGGCGAGCGGTGTGCACTTCGACATGTTGTTCGGCCCGGCCTACAAGGGCATCACGCTCGCGGCCGGTACCGCCATGGCGCTGGCGTCGCGCGGGCGCGATGTGCCTTTCTGCTTCAACCGAAAGGAAGCCAAGGACCACGGCGAGGGCGGCCTCATGGTGGGCGCGCCCCTGAAGGGGCGCGTGGTGATCGTTGATGACGTGATCACCGATGGCGCGGCCAAGCGCGAGAGCGTAGCCATGATTCGTGCGGCCGGCGCTGAGCCTGCTGCCGTGCTGATCGCGCTGGACCGCATGGAGCGGCCAGGCCCTGACGGCGCCCTGCAGGCCAGCTCTGCGGTACAGCAGTTCTCGGCGGAAACCGGTGTTCCGGTCATTGCCGTGGCTACGCTCGATGACCTCATGGGTTTCCTGTCGGCCTCTTCTGCTGCACCGGAACTGCAGGCGCACTTGCCAGCCGTGCAGGCCTATCGTTTGCGTTACGGCATCTGAGGATCGAGACATGGCGAAGGGGCGTTCGCTTTTGGCCGCTGGCACGATGCTGTGGTGCGTTACGGCGCTCGCCCAGATGGCTGCACCCCCGCGTGAGATCCACACCTGCAAGGACGACAAGGGGCGTACCCTCACCTCGGATCGACCCATTCCGGAGTGCCTTGCGCGCGAGCAGCGCATCCTGAATGCCGACGGTTCGGTTCGCAAGATCATCCCGGCGCCGCTTACCAGGGAGCAGCGTGCAGAGCTCGAGCAGCGGCAGGCCGCTGAAAAGGCTGCTGAACAGCGCCGCCAGGAAGAGCGACGGCGCGATCTGATGCTGGTTTCCAACTACAAGACCGAGGCAGAACTGGATCAGGCCTACATTCGTGCGCTTGAGGTGCCGGTCGAGGCCCTGAAGGCGTCGCGCATCCGCATCGACGAACTCATGAAGGCCTTGACCGCAGTTCGCAAGGAAGGCGAGTTCTATGAAGGCAAGGTCTGGCCGGCAGCGCTGCGATCGAAGCTCACGGAGATCCAGGCGGGCATCGAAGCCGAGCAGCGCAATATCGGCAACAAGGCAGAGGACATCCGGCGTGTGAATGAGCGTTTTGCTGCCGACCGCATACGCCTGCGCCAGCTGCTGACCGCCCAGCCCCGCCTGCACTGAACCGCCAGCGCTGCGGGTACACCCTGCGCCGGCCTGTCGCGGCATGCTTGCCACGACAGGCGGGCAGGGCTGCCACAATGGGTGCCCCATGCGCAGCCCGCTCAACATCACCGCCTCGCTGACCGAAGCTCGCGAGGCCCTGCGGATGATCTTCATCCTGCGTTGCTTCGCCCTGGCGGGGCAGGCGGGTGCCGTGCTCGGTGCGATGTTCCTGCTCGGCGTGAAGCTGCACTGGCCACCGATGGCGATTGCGTGGACCATGCTGGCCCTGGCCAACATCTACACGTTCTGGCGCCTGCGCACTGCACCCAGCCGACGCCCCATCAGTCAGCGGGAGCTGGCGGCGCAGCTGTCGATCGATGTCGCTGCTTTGACCCTGCAGCTGATGTTTTCCGACGGATTGTCGAATCCCTTCGTGCTCTTCTACTGCCTGGTTGTATCGGTTGCAGCGGTGCTGCTCGAGGGCTCTGGCGCCATCATGATCACCGTGCTGGGGCTGCTCGGTCTGCTGTTCAACGCGATGTTTGCCGTGCCCATGGAGTGGCCCGCCGGACTCGATGTGGCGTTCTGGCAGCGGCTCGGCGTACTCGTTGCGCTCGTGCTGTGTCTCGCCATGGTGACCGGATTCCTGATAGAGCTCTCCGAGGCCGTACGTGCGCGCGCCACGAAGCTGGCAAGCACGCGCGAGTCCTTGCTGCGCCGCGAGCGTGTCATCGCGCTCGGTGCCTTGGCCGCAGGCGCTGCGCATGAACTGGGTACGCCGCTTCAGACGATGAGCCTGCTTGTCGAGGAGTTGCGAAGTCGCCTGACCCGCGCTGCGGACCGCGAGGATGTCGAGCTGCTCGGGGCGCAACTCGCGCGCTGCAAGTCCATTCTTGCTCGGCTGACCGACACGGCAGGGGGCGCGATGAAGAGCGCAACCGCCGACCCCGTGGAGGTCAATGCCTGGGCCGAGCAGGTCGTCACCGACTACCAGCTGCTGTTTCCCGCGCGGCGGATCGGCGTGGAGGCTGCCGCGGGCAAGGCGCTGATCGCCGCGGAGCCGCTGTTCACCCAGGCGCTGGTCACGATCCTCGACAACGCGCGCGCTCTGGCACGCGCCCATATCGAGGTCAGGCTGAGCCTGCATCGCGATACGGTCGTGATCGCTGTGCATGATGACGGCCCCGGCTTTTCGGCCGAAGCCCTGTCGCACTTTGCCGAGCCGCTGGTCAGTGAGCGTGTCGGCGGTCGAGGCCTGGGCCTGTTTCTCGCCAGCACGGCACTGGAGTCGCTCGGTGGACAACTGCTCGCGCGCAACCATGCCGCGGGCGGCGCCGTTGTCAGCATGATTCTCCCCCTCGCCTCTTCAGGAGCGCTTCAACGATGAACGATGTGATGCCAGTTCGCCCCGAAGGGGTACCCCCAGAAGGCCCGGTCGATTTCCTCATCGTCGATGACGACGAAGCCTTTCGCAGCGTGCTCGCACGCATGCTGGACCGCCGTGGATTCACGGTGGTAACCGCCGAGAGCGGCATGGCCGCGGCCGGCATGGCGCGCAGGCTGCAGCCGCGTCGCATCCTGCTCGACCTGTCGATGCCGGGCGAGAGCGGACTGATGGTGCTACCGCGCCTGCTCGAAGCCGTACCCAGCGCGAAGATCGTGATCCTGACGGGCTACGCAAGCATCGCCACGGCAGTCGACGCGATCAAGCTAGGTGCGCTGAATTACCTCACCAAGCCAGTGGAGGTCGGTGCGATCCTCAAGGCCTTCGAGGTGTCGCCCAGCGACATGCCCGCACCCGTGCCGTCCGAGCCGATGAGTGTGGATCGTCTCGAGTGGGAGCACATCCAGCGTGTTCTCGCCGAGCACCAGGGCAACATCTCGGCAACTGCACGTGCGCTGAAGATGCATCGCCGGACTCTGCAGCGCAAGCTGGCCAAGCGCCCGGTGCGCGCCTGAGCCTGAGGCAGTTACTGCGCGTCCGGTGCGGGCATCGTGTGCGCGAATGGCCCAGAGGCCGTATCGGCAAAGTCCTGCGATGACGAGTGCGCACCCGCAGCGGCATCCGATGGGGCGGCGACTTCAACGGTCTGTGCCGATTCGCTGCCCAACAGCTGGGAAATCGCCTTGGTGACCATGCGGTTGGCATCAAGGCCATGTACCTGGCCATGTGCAATCTGCCGCGCAAGTTCGGCATCCTTGCGCACGAAGGCCTCCTTGCCGTTGTGCCACGAGAACACGATCCGGGTGCGCCGGGGGCTGATCTGGCTGACTCGGTAGCGGTGGTTGGTGCCGTTGTCGGCCACGAAGTCAAACCAGCTGCCGGGGCGGTAGTTGCGCGCTTCCTCGAGATACGGGTTGTCCCCGCCTTCGAAGACCGAGCGCCGGCGTGCACGCAGCGCCTCGATCTCGGCATGGGCGTTGATCATGTCCTGCTGCTTCTGGCGTTCGTCTTCGGGTTGTTTGTTGCCGCCGAAGGCGAGATCCGCATGCGTTCGCATCAGGCGCTGCATGAAGGCATCGCGGTCCGTGCCCTTCCAGCCGACCTGATCGAGTACGGCTGACACGGATGCCGCGAGCTTGGGCAGGCTGGCCACAAGCTTGGCGCGATCCTCTTCCTTGTGCTTGGGCTCGACGGACCAGATCAGTCCCTCGGTGATGGCGACCATATCCTTCCAGCGCTGCAGGTCCTCGCCTCGCCGCGAAAACGCGAATGCGAGCGCGAGACGCCACCGCGTCAGCAGGAAAGGAATCATGAACGGTGCGGGCTCGCGCCACTTGAGCCGCGCATGCAGGCATTCATCAGCCGCGTGGAGGGCGAGCTCGAGCTTCTCGTTGGTCTCGAGCTCGGATAGATAGGGCTTGAGCTCGTACTCGATCAGCCGCTCCTTGGCAGCCTTGAGCTTGGTGAACTTCTCGTTGATCGTTTCGAAGGTCAGCAGGTTGTCGATCACACCCGAGAGCAGATCCTTGCCCACCGCCTTGAGGAACAGGTAGGACGCATCCTGCTTGCCGAACTCGGGGCGCCATCCCGCGGCCACGGACACCATGTTTTCAAGCAGCTGGCGCCCTGGATGCTCCTTGTGTGAGAAGAAGCGTCGATCAAGCATCGCGCTTTTCAGCACGGGGATCTGGGCCTGTCCGATCAGGGGCTTGAGCGGCGACGGAATGACGCGATCTTCGAACACCTCGTCAAACACTTCGGCAAGCGCCGCCGCGGTAAGGCGATCGACCGCTGGAGCACGCTTGAACTCGGGGCTGCGCGACAGTTCAGTGAGTACGTTGCGGTACTTGTCGCTGTCGCGCGTCTCGATGAGCATGCGTGCCTGGGTCAGCGTCAGCGTCTCCATCAGCTCAGGGTCGACAGCGCCTTGCTGCGCGCCGCTGCCGTCTTTCAGACCGAGCGTAACCAGCTGCTGAAGTGCGCGCGCAACCTTTGCTCGGTATTCGGGCCGCAGGCGGCTGCGAACCTTGGCCGACGCCGGCGACGGCTGAACCTCCGGATCATGCTCGGCACTGACCTCCGAATGAAGCTGCTCCGCTCGCTCATCGTCCGGACCAGCCTTCGGCGCGGCAGTGCTTGATTCGCCTGCGGCGACACGCTGCTCGGCAGCGCGTTGTGCAGCCTGCTTTGCAGCACGCACCTGGTAGCCTGGATCCTGCGGCACCCCAGCCCGTGTGAGCGCGTCCTGAAGCTCGTCGTACAAGGCCTCGAACTTGATGAAGCTCTTGGGTGTGACTGCAGAGATCAGCAGCTCTTCGGCGTAGGGATCCAGTCCGGAGTTGGCCCAGCCCTGCGACAGGGCCTGGACGAAGGTGTAAGGCCGGAAGGGGTTCAGGATGCCGTCGCGCATGGGCTGCTTGAGCCCCGCGCAGATGCGGCGGATCACAAAGGTCGAGGACTCCTCGACGGTATTCAGAATCGGGCTTGCAGCGCGATCTGCCCGTACGCGGCGATCCTGGACGGCCGTGTCCACAAGCGCCAGCTCGCCGGCAGCAGGCTCAGTCTCGAGACTGACCTCGGGCATCAGCTGTGTAGCGCATTCCTTCACCAGCGTCTCGCGCAGGGCAGCCAGGTGCGCAAGGCGCAGCGCCGCCTCCTTCTGGTCGAGAAGCATGGCCAGCTGCATCTGCCGGCCAGCGGTTCGGGAATCGGTTTCCTTCTCCGCATCGGCACGCAGTGCCTGGGCCCGTCCGCGGATGATGTCGCCATGGTTGCGCGCAACGTGGTCATAGGCCACTGCCGTCAAGCGCTCAAGCAGTGCCGGTATGCCCTTGGTGCGCGCTGTGGGTGCGCGCTCAAGAGGCGCAACCATCGGGCGGGGAGATTCGATACCGGCTGCCATGAATCAGCGGGCCGCAGCAGGACCACCGGCTTGCGGTGCGCTCAGAATTTCGCTGGCGTCTTCACCAAGCAGCGCGCCCAGGGCGCGTGCAACGATGGGCTCGACGTCGACCTGGCGCAGGCGGCCGGTGCGCAGCAGGCGCGCGACATCGCGCTCCGAATGCACAAACGCGTCGAAGCCTTCCCGGTTGGTGAACAGCAGGCGCGTGCGCATCGGGCTGACCCAGGACAGGCGGTAACGCCTCTCGCTGCCATCATCGGCGATGAAGTCGAACCAGGTGTTGCGCGTCAGGCTGTGCGCCTGCTCGTCGTAGGGGTCTTCAATTGAGCTGTTGACGTTCGCACGCCGCGCTTCGAGTGCCTCGCGTGCGGAGCTTGCCGCAGCCTCTTCGGCCTGCTGCTGCAAGGGGTCGGCCGACACTTCCGCGGTTCCTGCTCGGACGACGCGCGTATGGGTTTCGATCAGGCGCTTCGTGAATGCGGCGCGCTCGTCACCCGTCCAGCGGATCGCATCCAGAGCAACGTTGATGTGCCGGACCATGGTGGGCAGCACCGAAACCAACTGGCGCCGGTCTTCGGGAGTGGCCTTGGGCTTCACCGACCAGATCAGCTGATCCATGGTCTCGACGGCGCGGTCCCAGACATCCGGACGGCGCTCACGGTTGAGCCACGCGTGGGCCAGGACCTCACGCCACTGATTGGTCAGGAACGGCGTCAGCAGCGCGTCGATCTCGCGACCGGCGAGGCGCGAGTGCACGCACTCGTCTGCGGTGCGCAGCGCGAGTTCGAACTGCTCGTTGGTCGCGGCGTCGTTGGCCTGCGGCTCGATGCGAGCAGCCACCTGCTGCTCGGATTCGAACAGGAAGCGCTCGAATTCCTCGAGCAGCTCCGTGAAGAGCGACAGATCCTCCTGGAACTCGCTGAGGACCCGCTGCACCGTCTTCTCGATCTGTGCGTACAGCGGATCATCCTCGCCCTTTTCCGGCGCCCAGGCCACGGAGGCTCGGGCCAGCGAGTCCACGAGCTTGCGTGCAGGATGCTCGTCCTTGAAGAAGAACTCGCGGTCGATCATTGCCGCCTTGAGCACAGGGATCTGCAGACGCGAGATCACCACCTTGAGCTGCGACGGGATCGAGACCTCGGAGAACACATAGTCGAAGACCTGGGCAAGTACCTCCACCGTACCGCGGTCAAGCTCGGGCGCTTCCTTGACGCGGTCCGATTCCGCCATGGCCCGCAGCATGTTCTCCGGGATGGCAATTTCGTCGACGTCGCCGGCAACGATCGGCTGGGGCTCATCGAGCGCACGGGCTTGCAGTGAATTCAGGAAGCCGACGAACTGCGGGTCCGGTTGCGGCAGCAGGGCCGCGCTCGACTCGGTGTCGCCTGCGAACAGCGGACGACGCAGCATGTTCGACAGCTTGCCAAGGAACTCCTTGGCCGACTGGCCGATGCGCAGGATCGAATCCTGGAAGCCCGCACCGCCCCACTCGCGGCTGTCCATGCCGGCATGCTGCTCGTCATTGAGCTGCCGCCACAGCGTGGTCTTGGCGTCATCTGACGGCCCGCCCTCGGTCGCGCGAAAGGCGGAGGGTGGAAAGACGCCGGTGTCGCGCGCCTTGCGCACACGCAGCTGCAGCTTGGGGGCCACACCAGCCTTGATCAGCGTGCGATCAAGGGCGTCGTAGAGCACATCCAGCGGGAAGAAGGTCTGTGGCGTGATGGACAGCAGCAGATCTTCGGTGGCGTGCGAGTCGAGGCCGGCCATTTCCCAGCCTTGCATGAAAGCTCGCAGGAACACTTCCGGCCGCACCGGGTTGCGAGCGAGCAGCGGCTCGTCGTCGCCAAACAGGACACCGAAGCGGTGCGTCAGCGGGGCAACCTCGTCTTCATAGAAGGCGTTGATCGGACGTGAGACGCGATCGAGCAGCACGGCGCGATCCTGTTCAGCCACATCAACCAGCGCCAAGCCGCCGGCGGCGAGCAGGTTGTCGGAGCGGGAACGCAGCGGGGCCTCGGCCTGCTCATCCAGCGTGGTGCGCAGACAGTTCAGGAAGGAACGCTTGAACACCTCGCCCTGGCGGCCGAGCAGGTTGTAGGCCGAGAGCCAGTGCGACGCACGCACCGAGGACTCCGAGCGATCCGCAAGATCGAAGAGGTGCTTGCGCAGCCGTGTGATCGTGTCGTCGAACGTTGCGCTGGCAAAGTCCATGGACTGGGTCACCATGCCGCGCAGCAGCAGGCGCGCTTGCTTGAAGCGGGCGCTGTCTCCTGGCAGGGGTTGCCGAGTCTGCGGGGTCAATGCCATGAAATCCTCACGACGCCTGACGGGATTGTGGGGCAGGCGGCCTGAAAATGTAGGCCAAAGTACGTTGATTTTGGCGCAATTTTCATATCGAACGCGAACAAGCTTGAAGAAGGGTTGCTTTTCGTGAGCTGACACGCACGCGGCGTCGCACTCGCGTATCTTTCTGGCCGAAACAGCCCGCACACACAGAGGGCATGGGGGAGAGATGTTGCGCTGGATGTCGGCAGCAGGCTTTTGGGCCTGGTTTTCAGTGATCGGATTGACGCTCGCGCAGCCCGCAGCGCACGCCCAGAGCCTACCGCTGCCCCTGGTGCAGAGCGGCACCGTCGAGCGGCTTGCGGGCACCGTTCGACTGAGCGGCGGGGGCGGCGAGCGCATCGCTGCAATCAAGTCCCCCGTGTACGAAGGCGAGCGAATCGTTACGGAAGCGGGTTCCGAGACCGTCTTGCGCATGGCGGACGGTGCGCTGATCGCGCTGCGGCCCAATTCGCAGATCAGCCTCGTGAAGTACACCTTCACGCCGGACCCGAAGGACGCCCGGGCAGATGGCGCCACGATCCAGCTCGTCACCGGTGCGCTCCGGGCGATCACGGGAGTGATGGGCAGGCGCAATCCAGCAAGCGTGGCGGTACGCACCGCCAACGCCACGATCGGCGTGCGCG
>DASSQC010000367.1:0-2057 GCA_035702705.1 Burkholderiaceae bacterium
GATCACCAACTTCGCGGACTATGTCCACCGCTTCGCAGAGCGCTTTGACTGCGAGCTCTACGGCGAAGGCCGGCCCATGCAGGCGGCCACCAACAGCCAGGGTCTGACGATCGTGAACTACGGCATCGGCAGTGCGAACGCGGCCACGATCATGGACCTGCTGATCGCTGCCAGGCCGCAGGGCGTGCTCTTCCTGGGCAAATGCGGCGGTCTGAAGCACTCGACCGAGATCGGTCACTTCGTGCTGCCCATGGCCGCCATCCGCGGCGAGGGAACGAGCAATGACTACTTCCCGCCCGAAGTGCCGGCCATGCCCAGCTTCAAGCTGCACAAGTTCGTCAGCGACAAGATCGTGGCGCGCAACCTCGAGTACCGCACCGGCGTGGTCTACACCACCAATCGCCGGCTCTGGGAGCATGACAAGGCCTTCCTCAAGCGCCTGAAGGCGCTCAGGGCGCTCGCCATCGACATGGAAACCGCCACGGTCTTCATGGTCGGTCACTACAACCAGATTGCACGGGGCGCGCTGCTGCTGGTCAGCGATGTGCCGACGACCCCCGATGGCGTGAAGACCGAAGCCTCGGACAAGAAGGTGTCGCAGAAGTGGGTCAATACCCATCTGGACATCGGCATCGAGGCGATGACCGAGATCGGCAAGCGCGGCGAAAAGATCAAGCACTTCACCTACTGAGTTCCCATGCAACACGAAAAGATCCTGATTCTCGACTTCGGCAGCCAGGTCACGCAGCTGATTGCCCGCCGCGTGCGCGAGGCGCATGTGTATTGCGAGATCCATCCCTGCGACGTGTCTGACGCCTTTGTCCGCGGTTTCGGCGCCAAGGGCATCATCCTCTCGGGCAGCCACGCCAGCGTGTACGAGGAGACGACCGATCGTGCGCCAGGCGCCGTGTTCGATCTGGGTGTACCCGTGCTGGGCATCTGCTATGGCATGCAGACCATGGCGCAGCAGCTCGGCGGCAAGGTCGAGGGTGGACACAAGCGCGAGTTCGGCTACGCCGAGGTCAGGGCGCACGGCCATACGCGCCTGCTCGATGGCATCGAGGACCTGCGTACTGCCGAGGGTCACGGCATGCTCAAGGTCTGGATGAGCCACGGGGACAAGGTGACCGCGCTGCCGCCCGGCTTCAAGCTCATGGCCTCCACGCCGAGCTGTCCGATTGCCGGCATGGCCGACGAGACGCGCCGCTTCTACGCCGTGCAGTTCCACCCGGAGGTCACGCACACCGTGCAGGGCGACCAGATCCTGCGCCGCTTCGTGCTTGACATCTGCGGCACGCAGCCCGACTGGGTCATGAAGGATCACATCGCCGAGGCCGTACAGGCGATCCGCGCCCAGGTGGGTGACGAGGAGGTGATTCTGGGGCTCTCCGGCGGGGTGGACTCCAGCGTGGCTGCCGCGCTGATCCACCGCGCCATCGGAGATCAGCTCACCTGCGTGTTCGTGGACCACGGTCTGCTGCGTCTCGACGAAGGCAAGCAGGTGATGGACATGTTCGTGGGCAAGCTGCACGCCAAGGTCGTGCATGTGGATGCAAGCGAGCAGTTCCTGGGCAAGCTGGCCGGCGTGAGCGACCCCGAAGCCAAGCGCAAGATCATCGGCCGCGAGTTTGTGGAAGTCTTCCAGGCCGAGGCGAAGAAGCTCACCAATGCGAAATGGCTGGCCCAGGGCACCATCTATCCCGACGTGATCGAATCCGGTGGTGCCAAGAGCAAGAAGGCCGTGACGATCAAGAGCCACCACAACGTGGGTGGCCTTCCCGAGACGCTCGGCCTCAAGCTGCTCGAGCCACTGCGCGACCTGTTCAAGGATGAAGTCCGTGAACTGGGTGTGGCACTCGGTCTGCCGCCGGAGATGGTGTATCGCCATCCTTTCCCCGGCCCCGGGCTGGGGGTGCGCATCCTGGGCGAGATCAAGCGCGATTACGCGGACCTGCTGCGGCGCGCCGATGCCATATTCATTGAAGAGTTGCGCAACACACGCGACGAGAGGACGGGCAAGACCTGGTATGAGCTGACCAGCCAGGCGTTTACCGTCT
>DASSQC010000368.1:0-4478 GCA_035702705.1 Burkholderiaceae bacterium
GGTGGCGACGGTCATGGCGCCACAGCCGCCGGTCGGCGAATGGATGGCGGCCGCCAAGCTCGGGCCCGCCCAGGCCTCCTTCTTTGTGCAGGAAGTGGGCACCGGCTCACCCTGGGTCGACATCAACGCCCGCAGCGCCCAGAACCCGGCTTCGCTGATGAAGCTGGTCACCACCTATGCGGCGCTGGAGTCACTCGGCCCGGCGGCCACCTTCCGCACCACGGTCTGGGCCACGGGGCAGCGCAGCAGTGGCGGAGATGGTGCGCGCCTGACCGGCAACCTCTACATCCGTGGCGGCGGCGACCCCGGGCTGACCCTCGAGGACTTCTGGAGTCTGCTGCGCCAGGTACGCCTGCAGGGCATCCGCGAGATCCGCGGCGACCTCGTGCTCGACCGCAGTCTGTACAACCTGGCCGACGCCGACCCGAACGCCTTCGACGGCGAGGGCCAACGGGCCTACAACGTGGGTCCGGACGCCCTGCTGATCGGCTTCAAGTCCGTGCGCTTTGGCTTTGCGCTGGACGAGAGCCAGAAACAGTGGGTGGTGACGGCCGACCCCAAGCCACCGCGCATGCGCATCGACGCCAGGGTGGCCGCCACGCCCGGGCCCTGCGGCGAGTGGCGCAGCCAGCTGACCATGAACTTCGAACCGGATCTGAACCCGCCGCGCGCCAGCTTCGGCGGCCGGATTCCGGCGGCCTGCGCGAACGCGGATCTGTACCGCGCCCTGTTTCTGCCCGACCGCTACCTCGCCACCGTGGTGCGGCAGATCTGGGAAGACTCGGGCGGCATTCTCGACGGCGGGGTGAAGGCCGGCGAGGTTCCGGCCGACGCGCGCTTTCTGGCCGACCGCAGCAGCCGGCCGGTGGCCGAGCTGATCCGCGACATCAACAAGCGCAGCAACAACGTCATGGCGCGCATGCTGATGCTCAATCTGGCGGCGTACGCACCCAAGCCGCCTGGCACGCCGACCGAAGCGCCCACCGGTGCGCCGGTACCCAAGCCGCAACAGGCGGTGGGCCTGCCCGAGGCTCGCATGGCGCTGACCAGCGCCCTGGCCGCCCGCGGCCTGGCCTTTCCGGAACTGTTGGTGGACAACGGCTCGGGCCTGTCGCGGCAGGAGCGGATCAGCGCGGCCAACCTGGGGCGCGTGCTGCTGGCGGCCTGGGCCTCGCCCAACATGCCGGAATACATGAGCTCGCTGCCCGTGGTGGGGGTGGACGGCACCATGCGCCGGCGCCTGCAGGGCTCGGCCGTGACCGGCTACGCCCACATCAAGACCGGCACCCTGCGCGACTCCCGGGGCATCGCGGGCTACGTCGTGGGTGCCAGCGGCCGGCGCTATGCCGTGGTCTCGATCATCAACGGCGACGGCGCAGCCGGCGCGCAAAGCGTCCACGACCAGTTCCTGGCCTGGGTCCGCGAGCGCGGCTGAGGGCCTCGAATGCGAATGTGAGCTTGCGCACACATTCATGAAAAGCGTTTTTAATCAAGGCGCTGGATCTACGCCCTGTTCGTGACCGGGCGTTCGCGAGATCTGCATGCCGAGCATCGGACCGCGGAGTCGCAAGCTGCTACTCACAAGAATTGCAATGCAAACAATGCACTTTGCAGCTCCCTCATTTGGGTTGAAGGTAGAGCTACCGGTCGGTAAGACTCGTTTGACCGCGCCAAAAAAGCCCCTCTAGAATCACTTTTGCGTATCGGGGAGCGCCGCGACCTTACCGGGTCGCGCAGCCTGAACCGCCCAGCCGGGCACCCAGGCACCACGCGGACAAGCAGCAGTTCTTGAGCTGCACATGCCCTTGTATCAACGAGTCCAGCCCGATCAGGCTGCGAATCGGATGCGACGAGGCAGGCCGCGCGGACAAGCGTCAACACCGTGGAGCGGGGTGCTCCACACCACCGAAGCGTCTGGAGAAGCAGCGGCGCATCCGCAGGGATGGCGCGGCCAGCTTCGCACCCCAGTCAATGAGTCGCAGCCCTCGAGCTGGCCCGCCCTCCCCTTGGAGCGCCGCCCGCCCGGAGCGCGAACCCGCTGCAACCCCGTGCCGGCAGCCTGCCCGCGGAACAGCGTTGATGGATCGTGTTTTTTGCAGTGGCCTGCAGGTCAGGTGCCCGCTCGGGTGTCTGTCGGCGCGTGTCTTGTCGCGCCGCAGCATGGGCCGCCGCTGTCGCAACACGCGCTCAGAGCCAGCGCGGTCGACCGGCGCCGCCCCGGGCATGCACACCGCAGGCTGACGGGGGCCGGTGCGCGCGCGCCGGATGAACCGACCGACCCGAGCGTCGGCGGCATCCGGCCAGCACCTGCCCGAAGAACAACGAACAGAAATGAGCAGAGAATGAAGCCCACCCTCCAGAACACCCTGGATCTGGCCCGATGTCGCCAGTGGTTTGCCGGCCTGGCCACGGAAGGCCGCGCCCGCCTGGCCCGCTTTGGCCACTGGATGCTGACCGCCAGCCTGGCGGCCGCGTTGCTGGCCACCCTGGCCTGGCGCATGGAGCCGAACCCGATTTCCACCCCCCAGCCGGGCGAGACCCTCGCCAATGAGGGTGAAGTCATTTCCGGCGGCGCCCATCTGCCGCTGGACGCCAACGGCAAGCCCCGTGCGGTGCCTGTGAGCACGCAGTATGTGATCGGCCCGCTTGAGGCCGAGCGCCTGACGAGCTACCTGTCGCGCCGCTTCCGCGTGGCGGACTCCGCCCTGGCCGCGCTGATTGCGGGCGCCAACAAGGCCGCGCAGGAATACCGCGTCGACCCGCTGCTGATCATGGCCGTGATGTCGGTGGAGTCCAGCTTCAATCCCTTTGCCGAAAGCTCCATGGGTGCCCAGGGTCTGATGCAGGTGATGACCCGCGTGCATGAAGACCGCTTCGAGCGCTTCGGCGGCCCGGAACAGGCCCTGCACCCGATCGCCAACATCCATGTCGGCACCCAGATCCTGGCTGAATACATCCGCCGCGGCGGCTCCGTGGAAGACGGCCTGCGCATGTACGTGGGCGCCACGGGCCCGAACGACGGTGGCTACGGTGCCCGCGTGCTGGCCGAGCGCGCCCGCCTGGCCGCCGCCGCCCAGGGCCGCTTTGACTTCAGCCCGGTGAGCGCCCCGGCCCCGAGCCCCGCGCCGGCCAAGCCGGTGGATGTGGAAGCCAAGGCCATGCCGATTCCTGAAGGCCATGTGTTCGACACGCCGGCCACGCCGCCGGCCAAGCCGGCAGAAAAGGTCGCCAAGGAACAGGTGGCGACCCTGTGAGGCGGGCGGCCAGGCCCACGCAGCGCGTCGGCGAGGCCATGCAAGGACAACGGCACCCGAGGGTGCCGTTTTTCATTCAAACTGTTTGATCAATCCTCTACACCGCCTCCCGCTTGCGGCAAGCGGGTTCCGGGGCGATCGCCCATCGCAGCACCTCGCCGCAGCGCAACTCGTGCAATCGGGTTGAACGATTGGCCTGATTCGAATCCGCAGCTGATGCATGCGCGCACAGGCGGCGCGACGGATCAGACCGCCGCCAGCACCGGCGCCATGCGCTGTACCGCCGCCTGGATGCGTGGCAAGGCCGTGGCATAGCTCAGGCGCACATAGCGCTTCGGGTCGGAGAAGCCGAAATCCCGCCCGGGCACAATGCACACCTTGGCCTCGTTCAGGATCCGGTAGGCAAAGGCCTCGCTGTCCGCGGCAAAGCGTGAGCAGTCGGCATACACGTAGAAGGCACCGTCCGGCGTGACGGGCACCGACAGACCCAGCGCGTTGAGCGCGGGCACCAGCCAGTCGCGCCGCTCGCGGAAGGCCTGGCGGCGTTGCTCGTAGATGGCGATGGATTCGGGCAGAAAGCAGGCCAATGCGGCATGTTGTGCCAGCGCGCTGGGACAGATATAGAGGTTCTGACCGAGCTTCTCGACCGCAGCCACCATGCCCGGTGGCAGCACCATCCAGCCCAGGCGCCAGCCGGTCATGCAGAAATACTTGGAGAAGCTGTTGATGACGATGAGGTCGTCGCCCAGCGTGAGTGCCGAACGGGGCTCGTGGCCGTAGACCAGGCCGGCATAGATCTCGTCCACCAGCAGAAAGCCGCCTCTTCTGCGTACTTCTGCATGGATCTTCGCCAATTCCGTGGGATCGATGGACGTGCCGGTCGGATTGGCCGGGCTGGCGATCATCACGCCGCGCATGGCGGGCGTCCAGCGCGCAGCCACATCGGCCGCCGTGAGCTGGAAGGCCTGCGCGGGACCACAGGGCGCAAGCACCGGGGTGGCGCCAAAGGCCGAGACGAAGTGCCGGTTGCAGGGGTAGGTCGGATCCGGCAGCAGCACCTCGTCACCCGGGCCGACGAGCGCAGCCAGCGCGAGCAGCATCGCCCCTGAGGCACCCGCCGTGACCACGATGCGCGCCGGATCCACCTGCACGCCCTGTGCCGCGTAGTGCGCCGCAATGGCTTCGCGCAAGGGCGCAATGCCAAGCGCCGGCGTATAGGCGGTC